>CAYTHZ010000012.1:0-18584 GCA_964437745.1 uncultured Candidatus Saccharibacteria bacterium | reverse complement strand
AGAAATTGCTTTTTAAGTTGTTAACAAGTGTCCATATTTAGACTTTACCCTAGATAAAGGCGGCGCGCCAACTTCATTGGCATGAAATTCGGCGGCGGCGGAAAAGTTTTTTGCTCTACCGCTCTGCCGAAGGCGAAAGTAATCAAAATTCGCAGTCTGGATTTTCGTCAAAAAAAGTTCGGATTTTGTCCAAAAGGTACCGAATACTAACTTTTTTATCGAGAGACCGAGGTGTCTGCCTGCCGGCAAGCAGGCCTCGTTGAATGCACAAAAAGTTTTTCCCGATTTATTTAGCAGAGCTTTCTTTAAGGTTTAACCATTAAAAGATTAACATTCTGCCGTTTATTTACAAGTTTTTACATAAATATTATAATTAATGAATCAAAAAACATTTTAGTCCGATAACTTGGTTAATTACCTAAAATTTTATAATAAATTTCCAATATGTATAAAATTTCACCTTCGCAAATTGGATTATTGATGGAATGTCCGCGCTGTCTGTGGTTGTATTATCGTAAGCGAATAGAAAGGCCGAGGGGTATTTTTCCAAGCTTGCCTTCAGGAGTGGACGGAGTTTTGAAAAATTATTTTGACGAGTTTAGGAAAATTGGAAAATTACCCCCGGAAATTGAAGGAAAAATTGAAGGAAAATTATTTGGCGATATTTACAAGCTTAATAATTGGCGTAGCAACAGAATCGGCTTGCAGGCGGAATTTCCGGAGCTGGATATTTTTTTGAAAGGCGCGATAGACGATTTACTGGTAGCTCAAGACGGAAAATACATTCTTTTTGATTTTAAAACTCGCGGCTATCCCGCCAAGGAAGACTCCCGCGAGCACTACCAAAATCAGCTTAATTTGTACGGATTGCTTTTTCAGAAAAATAATTTACCGCCGGCGGATTTCGGCTATCTTTTATTTTTTTCTCCGCTTAAATATGAAAATGGCTCCTTTCAATTTTTGAACGAATTGGTGAAAATGCAAATAGATTATAATGCGGGCTATGAGCTTTTAAAAAAGGCAAAAAATATTTTGGATGGCGAAATTCCCGAAGCGCGCAGCGAATGCCAGTATTGTATTTATAAAACAATGGAAATAACAAATTAAAATGTACAAATTGCCTCAAAACGATAATTTATACGAATGGACGAATCATGGTAAAAATAAAATGGTTTATTACGGCGTTTCGGAAAACAGAATAAAACGAATTATCAGGCATCCGCAAAGGATTGAAGAGGGAGTTGCGGAAAATACTATTGCCGCAATGCAGCCGGCTGGGACGAAAAAATATCAGGAGATTTGGGTGATGTACCAAACCAAATTTAAAGCTAAAAGTTTAAAATTAAAAGGTTCGGAAAGAAAAAATTCAGGGAAAATTAGAATTATCAGCGTTTGGAGGTACCCGGGAAAGAGTCCGAAACGAAATCCGATACCCAAAAGCATTTTATCAGAATTATCGGACGAATTAACTATTGCATAAAATTAACTTTAGTAATATTATATACTTCTATGGCAACTGAAAAAAATCATAAAAATCATATATCTCCTCCTCAAGAATTACATGATTTTAGAAAAACCGCGCTTTGGCGGATTTTTAGGATAATGGCTGAATTTGTGGAAGGATTTAATCTGCTGGCTGATTTAGAAAAAACTGTAACTTTTTTCGGCTCTGCCAGATTTGCGCCTAATAATTTATATTATAAACAAGCGAGAGATCTGGGATATAAGCTTGGAAAAGCTGGATTTACGATTGTTACGGGAGGCGGACCGGGTATTATGGAGGCGGCAAATAGAGGCGCTTTTGAATCAGGAGCTTCTTCGGTTGGCGCAAATATTGAACTGCCGTTTGAACAGCGCGCAAATAAATATCTTACAAAAGGCATTGGTTTTAATTATTTTTTTACTCGCAAGGTGATTATGGCTTATTCAGCTCAAGCATATGTATTTTTTCCCGGCGGTTATGGAACTTTAGACGAATTCTTTGAACTAATTACGCTAATCCAGACAAATAAAATTACTCGCATACCGATTATTTGCGTTAATAAAGATTTTTGGACGCCGATAATAAATATGATGGAAAAAAATCTTTTTAAAAAACACAAAGCCATAGACGAACATGATTTAAAAATACCGATTATTACCGACGATATCAATGAAGCTTTTCAGATTATCAGAAAAACTAAATCACGAAGAAAATCGTACTAGTTTATATAAACCAAATTAAAAACACCTTTTTAATAAGAGGTGTTTTTAATACAGCTTATCTCAAAAATTTTCGCGTAGTTTCACGTTTCGTTTTGCCCCAGTTTTGCGACAAAATTCATTGAAATAATATAAAGCCAACAATAAAAATAAGGTTTAATGCAAATTTTTTTAGACGTTCTCTAATTACTTTGGATTTGTGAATTTATAAATTTTTTTATTTCTTCGTAATTATTTATTCCGGCTTTGGGAATAAGGATGTAAGCGCTGGAGTTGCCGACGGGTGTTGAGCTGCTTATTAAAAGTCCTGTTGAAAAATCGAGAGTTGTTCCTTTGATTTTAATTTCGTTTATATTGCTGTTTAAAGATAGTAATTGGCTAAAACCGATATTGGTTTTGATTTTTTCTATGTCTTTTCCTAAAGATAATGATAACTTCATTTTTTCAACGGAATTCAATGTCCGATATCGGTTTAAAATAGCTTCAATGATCAAATGCTGGTTTTTTTCCCGGAAAAAATCTCCTTCGCGGGAATATCTATTTCGCAATATCCAGATGGAATCTTCGCCATTTAAATGATGTTTTCCCGCATTTAAAGAGTAGCCGCTTATCGAATCAACTATTTTTGAGGGCAGGTTAATCTTAATTCCGCCGATTCCGTCAATAAATTTCCGGACAATGGCTAAATCAATTATCGCGTATTTATCTGTTTCAGCATCGCTGATTTCAGGAAGCTTTTTCAATACCTCGTTGATTTCGTTCCTCCATATTAATTCATTTATTTTAAACGAAATATTGCCGAATTCTCCATAAAGGTCGCGGGGCAGGGAAACGAGATGAATGATTTTTTCATCAGATTGATAATCAACAATCATTATTACATCGGCTAAATTGGAAGCATTGTGCCATTGGCCGCCCTGTCCGGTCCCCACCTTGCCAAGAAGCAGAAAGGAAAAATTTTCTTCGGAAACGTTTTGCTTTGAATCGGTAGATTTGTTTAAAGACTCGGCTGCGGTGGAAAGTTCATAATTATTTAGATTTTTAAATTCATATTGTTTTTCCGGTACTAAAAAAGCCGCCGCTATTATAAGCGCTGATAAACAAGCAAAAGTTGTTAAGGTTTTTATAGGCATTTGATTTGCTAAACTCCGCCCAAAGTTTTAACGCCGAATTTAACGGATTTTATGCTTGACAAATAAGTAAATATGCGTTATTATTTATTTGATTTAAAAAAATAAATTTATGAGGTAAGGCAATGAAAAAAATTATGAATTTTTTAAAAGCCGCGTGGATTTGTTTGCGGTGGAAAAAATTTGCAGATAAGGAAGAAAAAAGAACTTTGGAACATTTTGGCGGGTTTGTTCAGGCAACCATTCATGAGTTATTTTTTCGCAATCCTTATTGCGTTACTCCAAAGCAGATTGTTTCAGCCGACGAGGCGTTATTGGAAATAAAAAAAATAAAGAGAAAAATCATCAAACGAGAATTAATAAAGATAAAATAAATTCCCATTCCGGGAATTTTTTATTATTTTTCTTCAATTGCCACGCTTTGAATCAAAGCGTTTTTTACAGGCAAGCTGTTTTCTCCGGATGGGCTTTTGGCTGTTGGCGTTTCGGCGATTTTATCTACGGCTTCCATTCCCTCAATAACTTTTCCGAAAATCACGTAATTTTTCGGCAGAGGCGTATCTTTGTGCATTATAAAAAATTGGCTGCCGTTGGTGTGCGGCCCTGAATTGGCGTAAGCCACTATGCCGCGTTCGTAATCGCGGGTTATTTTTTCATCGTTAAATTTATAGCCCGGCCCGCCAGTGCCGTCGCCATTAGGGTCGCCGCCTTGAATCATAAAGTTTTTGATAATTCTATGGAATTTTAATCCGTCGTAAAAATTTTGCCGCGCCAAAAAGATAAAATTATTTACAGCTCTCGGAGTTTCATCGGCAAAAAGCTCTATTTTAATTTCGCCTTCCGAAGTTTTCATTGTTGCCGCATAAGATTTTAAATTATCAATTGTCATTAGCGGCGGCTCGCTCCATTGTTTGGCTTGGCCGGCAGGAAGCGGTGTGGCGTTTTGCGTCATTTCTTGGCCTCCGGATTTTTCAGCTGCTTTGGGATTAAAAAACCAGCCAATTCCTCCTTGGGCTATAAATAATTTTGCGCCAATAAACAAAAGCGTGATTGCCAAAACAGCAATAAGAAAATTAGTTTTGTTGGACATACATAATTATTCTAATTCGCGAATACGCATTCAGCGCGACTAGAATGAAGCATTCGCGACATTTGAATAATGTTTATTGTAAGTAAATATTAACAAAATGCATAGTAATTGTTATTTTAAAATAGGATTTAAAATTTTTTACATCAATAGAATATGTTTTATCGCTTTTTCAATTTCGATTTTAAATTTTTTATCTTTGATGCAATCAAGATTGATGCGCGCATTAGCAATGGCCCCTTTGAGTCCGGCGCGCAAAAGCAATTCGGCAACTTCAATGTCCGAAGCTGTATTTTTGGAAAGAAAAATTTTTATTTTATTAAGCTGCGTTAAGGCGCATGATGATTGCGAAGCTGTCTGCAGCGGAATTAGGGCCGCTGTTTTATAAGCAGATTGTATTTTTTGGCTGCGTTTTTCTTTTTGCGCGGCTGTTTTTTTGGGAAATTTCAATGCCCCAATTACTTGATTATAGGATTGAGCGTCTTTGTCTATTAGTTTGATTTGGTGTTGTTTAATGTTTTGCAGTTCTTTTTTTGCCGACAATAACTTGTTGCTTATCGCTTTATTTTTAGTTTTTGGCAAAGTTAATTCTATAGACATTAAAATTAAAGCGGTTCCCGCGCCGCCGGCTAAAGCCGCGGCGCTTCCGCCTCCGGGCGTCGGAGATTTATCTGACAATTCTTTTATAAATTTTTCAATTGATAATTTTCTTAACATTTAAGTTTTTTTAAATCATATACTCTATTATTTTTTTATCTGGGTTAAATCCTTCTATCGCATCAAGTTTCATATTTTTGACGGCTGCGCTAATAGACTCTTCTTTTGTTTTTACTTGGGGCGCGTAATATTGTCCGGCTTTTAGCATTGCTTTAAGCGGAACAACGCCGACGATTTCGCTGGATTTTATTTGAGAGCCGTCTTTTTCGGCTAATTTTTTTATTTTTTCGTAAACGTCATTCATATTAGTTATTTCATAATCAGTAAGATTCATGGAAATTTGGACAAAATTTTGCATCGCAAGTCCCAAAGCTTTTAATTCTTTGAATTCGCCCGGAATTTTTAGTCCGTTTTTTTTGATTCCCGATTCGCGAATTTGTCCGGCAATTTTTTTAGCTAAATTTAAATCTGCAGTATCAAGATTTACATTAAAAGCAATTAAAAATTTTCTCGCGCCGATTATCACGGCTCCGGTTTTTGGATTAAATTCTTTCGGACCAAAATCGGGCTGCCATTCGGCCAATTTCATTTTTTCCGCTAGGCCTTCGTATTCACCTTGGCGTATCTGTGGCAGTGTTTTTCGCAATGAATTTGGCTGCGCTTTTTCATAAAGATAAACAGGGATTTTTAATTCTTCGCCGACTTTTTTTCCGAGCTTTTTCGCCAATTCAACGCATTCGTCCATAGTTGCGCCCGAAACCGGAATAAAGGGGCAGACGTCGGTTGCGCCCACTCTGGGATGTTCGCCTCTGTGTCGGCTCATATCGATTATTTCCGCGGCTTTTTTGATTACCGCGAAAGCGGCGTCAAAAACTACCTCGGGAGCGCCCGCGAAAGTGACGACCGTCCTGTTGTGGTTTTTGTCCGATTCGGCATCCAGAAATTTTACTCCGTAAACCTTTTTTATTTCTTCCGTGATGGCGTTTATTTTATTTTGGTCGCGGCCTTCGGAAAAATTCGGCACGCATTCAATTATTTTTTCCATTTAACTTGGCCGTTTTTAATAACGGTTTCTACGGGATTATTCCCAAAGGTATTTATAAGTTCGCGGTAATCTTTACAATTCAAAATTATTATATCGGCTTTTTTTCCGGGTTCAAGAGAACCGATTTTATTTTGCCGGTTTATGGAATAAGCCGCATTTATGGTGCAAGCGGAAATTATTTCCGCTGGCCGCATTTTGTATAATCTGGCGGCGCATTCCATAACAGTTTTCATTGAAAGGCAGGGCGATGATCCCGGATTATAATCGGTTGCCAAAGCGATAATCATATTGCTTTCAATCATTTTTCTGACGCGTTGCGGCAGAAATGGTTTCGGAATGTTATAATTTTTTTCTGGATTAGGCGACATTTCCATTAGGTGATAAGTTGCAGTCGGAAGCAAAATTCCGGCAATTTTCTTTTTTGCTAGCAATTTTATTTCATAATCGCTTATATAATCCAAGTGATCGCAGGATGCGGCGTTTAATTCCGCGCCGATTTGCGCGCCGCCGCTGTGATCCGTTTGTTCAGCATGCAATTTTAACTTGAATCCTAATTTTTTTGCAGTTTCTAAAATTTTTGAGGTTTCTTTTGGCGTAAATCCTAATTTGTCGCAAAAAATATCAACAAATTCCGCTAAATTTTCTTTCTTTATTTTCGGCAACAATTCTTTGGCGATATTTATATATCCGTTTCTGTGGGTTTTAAATTCTTCGGGAACGGCATGCGCTCCTAAAAAAGTGGGAATAATGTCAATCGGTTGAAGTTTTTTCAATTCCCGGATTGTTTCCAAGATTTTTATTTCATCTTTCTCGTTTAATCCGTATCCGCTTTTTGCTTCAATCGTGGTAGCGCCGAGTTTTAGCATTTCTTTTAAGTCCTTCAGCGCTTTGGCGATTAAATCTTTTTTTGACGCTTTTCTGGTTTGATCAGCGGTGTATAAAATTCCATATTTTTTATCTGCGTTGTTTTGCGCAGATTCTGTGTTAGTCTGCGCGGAATTAATTTCGGAATATGTTTTTCCTAAAATTTTTGCTTCGTATTCATGAACGCGGGAACCGGCAAAAACCAAGTGAGTGTGAGGGTCTATCAGTCCCGGCATTACTACGTTGTTTTTGGCGTCAATTATTTTTTTCGGCTTCGGAAATTTTTTAACGATATCGGAAGTTTTTCCGACGGCAATAATTTTGTCTTTTAAAATGGCAATCGCGCCATTTTTAATAATTCCTAAATCTAGAAGTTCTTCATTGATTTTAAAACCAGCCGGAGATTTAACGGTTAAAAGCTGAGAAGCGTTTTTAATTAACAGGTCGGTTTTCATGATGTTTGTTTAGTTGGGTATTTTTACGCTTTTTCTTTTCGCGGTTTTTGCGGCAATTTCGTAGCCGGCGTCAAAATGGCGCGCGATGCCTATTTCCGGGTCAACGGTTAAAACTCTTTTAATTCTTTTGCCGCGTTCTTTGGCGCCGTCGCAGACTATTACCATTCCGGCATGAAGAGAGTATCCGATTCCCACTCCGCCGCCGTGATGGAACGACGTCCACGAAGCTCCGTTGGCTGTATTTAAGGCGAAATTTAACAACGGCCAATCGGCGACAGCGTCGCTTTTATCTTTCATTCCTTCGGTTTCTCTATTGGGCGACGCTACGCTGCCGCAATCTAAATGGTCTCTGCCGATTACAATCGGCGCTTTTACTTTTTTAGCTCGCACCAAATCGTTTATTATCAATCCGAATTCCGCGCGATCGACGTATCCCAGCCAGCAAATTCTTGTCGGCAAGCCAATAAACGGAATTTTTTCTTGCGCCATTTTTATCCAACGTTTTAAAGCAATGTCTTTGGGAAAGGTTTTAATTAATGCCTCATCTATTATTTTAATGTCATTTGGATCTCCTGATAATGCCGCCCACCTGAACGGTCCCTTGCCTTCGCAGAATAATGGGCGGATGTAGGCGGGCACAAATCCCGGATATAGAAATTCGCCGTTATCGTTTCTAACTTTCAGTCCGCCGATTTCCGCCTGCTGACGCAAATTATTTCCGTAATCAAAACAAATTGCGCCTCGTTTCTGCATTTCCAAAATCGCGGCCGTGTGCCGTACCATTGCGTTAAGCGAACGTTTTTTATATTCATTCGGATTTTTAATTCGTAAAATTTCCAGTTTTTTAACGTTGCCGACAGGAATATAGCTGTAGATATCGTGGGCAGATGTCTGGTCGGTGACAATGTCTGGCGTTATATTGCGGCGGACAAGTTCCGGATGGATTTCCGCAGCATTGCCGACCAGTCCTACGGATAGTGGTTTGCCTGCGTTTTTCGCTTCAAAAATCCATTTTAATGCTTCGTCAAGATTCTCGGTCATTTTGTCGCAATATCCTTCTTTCACTTTTTGAGCAATTCTTTCTTTATAAACTTCTACGTTTAAAATAACAGCTTCGTTCATGGTGGCGGCCATGGGCTGGGCGCCGGACATTGCTCCCATTCCGGCAGTTAAAATAAATTTTCCTTTTAAAGAATTAAGCCCGAATTCTTTTTTTCCGCAGGCGGCAAATGTTTCGTAAGTTCCCTGCAATATCCCTTGCGTTCCTATATATATCCACGAACCGGCGGTCATTTGTCCGTACATCATTAGGCCGAGTTTATCCAGTTCGTTAAAATGTTCCTGGGTAGCCCATTTTGGGACTAGATTAGAATTGGCGATAATTATCCGCGGCGCGTTTTTGTGCGTCGGGGCGATATAAACCGCCTTGCCGGATTGCACGCAAAGAGTTTCATTATCCTTTAATGATTTTAAGGCGCGGACGATTTTATTGTATTCGCGCCAGTTGCGGGCAGCGCGGCCCGCGCCGCCGTAGACGATTAATTCATCGCTTTTTAAAGCGACTTTGGGATTCAGATTGTTTCTTAACATTCTTAATGCCGCTTCGGCGTCCCAGTTTTTGCATTCTATTTTTTTTCCTATTCGCGCAAAAATAGGGGACTTCGGCTTTTCGTCCATGTACATCGGCCGTCCGTAGGTTTTTAGTTCATTTTTAATTTTACTATTAGACAAGTTTGATATTTTCATATTTCTATTTTTTACTATGTATATTTATTACTCCTTTGTTATTTTTCCATTGTCATTAACCCGTAATGTTATCCATTCATAATTTTTTTCTTTTTCAATTATTTTTTTGATACTTTGTTGTAATTGCTTATCAAATCCGATTCGTTTTTTCATATCTATAAATATAATTCTTTTTAAATCTTTAGATTTCATACCATCGAAAACAACATAATCAATAGGATGGAAAATAACTTTTGAGTCATCCGGGTTTAATTTGAGTGGTCTAAAAATTTTATCGATTCTTTTTATAATTTTATTCGCTTGTTTGCGTCCAATATCTCGTGATTTTTCTCTTATGATGTTTTCTCGCTCGTTAAGTTTTTCGAAAATTTTTTCTATTTGATTTTGTTTGGTTTCGATTTTTTTAAGCCAATCTGGTTTTGGTCTATTCTTTGTGTAAAGATGGCACGCGCTTAATCGAAATACGTTTCCGGTATTTGGGCAAGTGCCGAATATTTGATTTTGAATTTGGAAAAAGGTAATAAGTTCTTTAGTATTCATAATCAATATGTTTCAAATTCTACTTTCTTATTTTTTACAAGAGATTTTATTTCTTGTTGGGTTTTTTGTAGGGGCGCTGCGCCTGTTTTGATGTCAGTAAATATTATTTTACTTATCAATTTACTTTTGCTTAATCCTTCAAAAATAATATAGTCAATTGGATTAAATAGTGATCTGCAGTCCTTGTGATTAAACGGGAATGTTTTGAAAGAGGGCGCAATCCGTTCTAGGATAAGTCCTTTATTAATTGACATGGTTGTTGATTGAGCTTTAGCGGTCATATTCGCCTTTTTTGTTTTTAAATATAAAAGATAATCTTGAATGTTGTCTTGTTGCTGTTTTTTCCAAATTTTTGCTTCGGTCGTAAGCTCATTATCATAAAAGAGGTTGGTATTTTTTAGATTGATTTCTTTTCCGCATTCGCACGGACATTCGCAATAAAAATTACCCGCATTTAGGGTCGATATTAATTTATTAGCTTTTAATTTATTAATTGAATCATTCATAAGCATATGCTTCCTCGGAAAATTATTTTTTAAGTTTTTAATTATAAATTAAAAATTATAAATTAAAATTTTTTGACCAGTTGGAGAATAAGAGAATAAATAGGGAATTTGTGTAAATATTCTAGCTGTTATTTGCTGTTGACAGTTATTCTGGCTTTGTTATAATTATAATAGAATCCATACGAAAAAGCACTTCTTAAGGTTTTGTCCTTAGGCGGTGCTTTTTCTTTTATAAGATAATTTGTTTTTTAAATTATCCATAAAGACAATTTTTTCTTTAGCGGATTTTTTAAGCAGAATTGAACAAGTTTTAGTGTATGGGCTTAATATTGTTTTTAACTTGTTGCGTTCGTATAAATATTTAACTAAACAATAAAAATCACCGTCGCTGGAGACTATGATCGCTTTATCGTAATTTTTATAATCAATCATAGCCTGCAAAACCAGCTCTGCATCAACATTGCCTTTAACTTCACCTATTTTATTCTGGATGGTGGGTTTGAAAATTAAAACAAAGCCATTTTTTTGCAAAGAAGAATACAAGTCTTGATTTTCGGTCATGTAGCCAATAAAAAGATAAGCGGTATTCACGCCGTATTTATCTTTAAGATATTTCCTGAACCTTAAAAAATCCAATTTCCATCCGAGACTTTGGATTCCTAAATTTAAATTTTGGCTGTCTATGAATGCGTAATTATTTTCTTTTCGTTTTGTAATTTTCTTCATGAGAATCTATTTTTAGTTTGTGATTTTATATTTCTTGGTTTTCTATGATTTCGTTTGCTTTTGAAATGTCGCCGTGAAGTTCCCGGTCGTTTTCTAAAAAGGGAATTTCTTTTCTTATTATTTTTCTGGCGTTTGTTAAAATAGCGCCGGTTTTTATTTTTTGTAAATCCAAAGATTGCGCTGCGCAAAGCATTTCTATTGCCAAAACTTTTTGGGTGTTTTCTAAAATTTCGCGGAGCTTTAAACAAGATGTCATTCCCATGGAGACATGGTCTTCTTGCTGGCCCGATGTGGGAATTGAATCGGTGACTGCCGGGTGGCAGAGGACTTTATTGTGGGAAGTTAAAGCGGCGGCGGTATATTGGGCAACCATAAATCCGGAATTAATTCCGCTGTTTTGTGTCAAAAACGGATAAGGATTATTTAGGGCAGGATTAATCATGCGGTCAACGCGCCTTTCGGAAATATCCGCCAGCTCTGCTACGGCAATTGATAAAAAATCGGCTGCCATTGCCAAAGATTGGCCGTGGAAATTTCCGGCGCCAATGAACTTTCCGTTGATAAAAAGCGGATTGTCGGTTACGGAATTTATTTCCGTTTCAATGATTTTTTTGGCGTAATTAAGGGCGTCTTTGGACGCGCCGTGCACTTGTGGAATGCAGCGAATAGAATAAGCATCCTGTCTTTGTCGGCCGTTTTGCGAATTGTCCTTGTCTTTCCAAAGCGAGCTTTTTTTTAACAATTGCCGCAAATTATCGCCGGTTTTTATTTGCCCTTTATGCGATTTTAATGAATGGATTTTTGTGTTAAAAACATCCGGGTTGCCGCGCAAAGCTTCAAAAGTCAGGGCGCTTATGACATCCGCGTGTCGGCTTAGGTTTTCGGCTTGGTTAATATTGAAAGCTAAAAGAGACGCCATAGCGTGAGTGCCGTTTATTAAAGCCAGTCCTTCTTTCGGTTTTAGTTTTAGTGGTTTTATTCCGGAAATTTTTAAGGCTTGCGCTCCGCTTATTAATTTATTTTTATAATAAGATTTTCCCTTGCCGAGCAATATCAGCGAGAGATGCGCCAGCGGGGCCAAATCTCCGGACGCGCCCAGCGAGCCCTTTTCCGGAATATGCGGAATTATTTCGGAATTATAAATTTTTATTAAACCGAGCATTGTTTCCGCCGCAATTCCGGAGTATCCTTTTGACAGAGAATTGATTAAAAGAAAAAGTATGCCGCGGCTTATGTTTTGCGGCAGGGGATTTCCCACTCCGCAGGCATGGCTTAGAATCAGGTTTTTCTGCAATTTAAAAAGATTTTCTTTGGAAATTAATTTGTCGGATAAGCCGCCAAAACCGGTATTAATGCCGTAAATTGGTTCATTTTTATCAATTATTTTTTCTATTTGCGCGCGGATTTTTTTAATATTTTTTTCGGCGGATTTAGAAAGACTGATTTTTTCTTTGCTGTTTATCGCGAAAATAAATTTTTCCAAAGTTAATTTTTGAGGGAAGGTTGTCATAAATAATATAAAAAAATCAATATTTTGAAATTTATATATCTACTTAGATTTTTTGTAAAATATATGAATATTTATTATATATTATCAATAATTATCTCAAAAATCAATTTAGTTGATGAGAGTTTATCGGGCTTTTGCGCTTTGCTCGGTTTATGCGGAAATATTGCGCGCGCGCAGTTGCTTAATTTTTAAAAATGATTATAATAATTTAAGTGAAAGATGAATGATGGCGGCAGAGCTATTTTAATATTAACGATTAAAATATGTTTGAAAAAATAAAAAAAATTTTCACTGGGATAAAAGAGAGCGCGGATAAATCAATGCAAAAAAGAGAAGGCGAATTAAGAATGAGACATTGGCTGGAAAAAAGAGGAAAATTTACGGAAGAAGATTTAGTTAAAATTCGGAAAGAAAAAGAACGCAATGACGAGCTGGCGAAGACTTCTCCAAAATCTTAAAGCAAGCATGGGTTTATGCTGAATTGAAACAGAGAAATATAAAAAAATAAAATGTTTTATTGTCATGAAAAAAAATAACAAAATTGTTATTTTGGTTTTTATTATTTTGCTGATAGTATCTTTATTGGTGTGGATAGTGGGGCCGCTTTTAGAAGTTATTCAAGCTCCGGAAAATGACAAAAATATTTTTCCGATTGCGTCTCCAACTCCGGAAATTCCGGCGTCTTTTGTCGGACCCACGGGGTCGCCGCCGGCATATTAGAGTTTCGAATTTTGAATTTGGAATTTTGAATTTTTGCTAAATTCTATATTTTAAATTCTATGTTCTAAAAATTGATATGACAAGACAAAAAGCTCGTTATTGGTTAATTTTTATAGTTGCCATAACATTGATTGCGTTGTTTTTGGATTATCCAAGCTTATTTGACAGAGGAGTTAATTGGTTAAATGATGCGGCCGGATTCGGGTTGCCTAATTTTTGGAAGATGCCTTTTCGATTAGGATTGGATCTTGCTGGCGGAACCTATCTTTTATATCAGGCAGATTTATCTAATATTGAAAAATCGGGCCAAGATTCAGCAATGTCGGGTATTCGCGATGTTATTGAAAGGAGGGTTAATTTATTCGGGGTAGCGGAACCGAGAGTGCAAACAGTGAAAGCCGGAGGCGAGTACCGTTTAAGCGTGGAATTGGCCGGCATTAAGGATATAAATCAAGCGATTCAAATGATTGGTGAAACTCCGTATTTAGATTTCCGCGAAGAAAGGCCGAAAGAAGAACAAGACGCGATTTTAGAGGCGCAAAAAAACAACCAACAAATAAATGAAGATCCTTATTTTGTATTGAGCAGCCCTTATTTGTCTGGAAAATATTTGAAAAAAGCCAGTATGGATTTTAATTCCACCACTTATGAGCCGGTGGTTAACTTGCAATTCAACGACGAGGGCGCGAAGCTTTTTGAAGAATTAACCGGGAAAAATATTAATAAAAGAATTGCGATTTATTTGGATGGTATGCCGATTTCCGCTCCAACAGTCAGAGATAAAATTTCTGGAGGCAGCGCCCAAATTACCGGAAAATTTACCGTAGAAGAGGCAAAACAATTGGTTGAACGTTTAAACGCCGGCGCTTTGCCGGTTCCCATAAAACTAATTTCTCAGCAGTCGGTTGGAGCCAGTTTGGGTGAAGATTCATTGAAAAAAAGTTTGTTTGCTGGATTGGTCGGAATTTTGGCCGTAATGATTTTTATGTTTATTTATTACAGAAAATACGGTATTTATGCTTGCGTGTCTTTGATAGTTTATACGATTTTAGCTTTGGCAATTTTTAAATTAGTGCCGGTTACTTTAACTTTGGCCGGAGTGGCCGGCTTTATTTTGTCGGTAGGCATGGCGGTTGATGCCAATATTTTAATTTTTGAAAGAACCCGCGAAGAAAAGCAAAAGGGAATAGCCGAAGGAGCGGCAATTGATGAAGGATTCCGGCGCGCTTGGCTTTCTATCCGCGATTCTAATATTTCTACCATGATTACCTGCGCCGTGCTTTACACTTTTACAACTAGTATTATTAAGGGTTTTGCGCTGACTTTATTTATTGGCGTATCTTTATCAATGTTTACGGCAATTACGGTAACCAGATTGTTGTTAAAATCTTTTTTAGTAGTAAAAAATCCCGCTCGAGATTAAAATCATTTTTTTGAAAACGGGATAAAATTAAAATATGAATATTATTGGCAATCGTAAAA
Organism: uncultured Candidatus Saccharibacteria bacterium; assembly: GCA_964437745.1. GTDB lineage: Bacteria > Patescibacteriota > Minisyncoccia > UBA6257 > CAYTHZ01 > CAYTHZ01. The sequence goes on along the minus strand of CAYTHZ010000012.1, from coordinate 3,914 downwards.
ATTTTTATATTATTTCAGCGATTCTTATGACATTAAGCATTTTTGGATTAAGTTATTTTGGTTTGAAACAGGGAATTGATTTTAAGGGCGGCTCTCTTTTGGAAATTGAATATAAAAATCAGCGGCCCTCCAATGAGCAGATTAAAAAAATGTTAGAGGTTTTAAAATTGGAAGATTTAGTTGTTCAATCCATAGGCGAAAAAGGAGTTATTTTAAGAATGAAAGATATTTCCGAAGAAACTCATCAGCAGATTTTACAAGCTTTGGGGGCGGTTTCCAGTTTTGAAGAAATCAAAAATACGCAGTTGGAAAATTTAAAAATAGAAACAATCGGCGACTCTTCCGGCTCCGTGGAGGTTTTTCCAATTGGAGGTTCTGCTAATGAAAACTTAATAGAAGAAAAAAAATTTGAATCAATTGGTCCGGCTATAGGAAAAGAATTAAAAAATCGCGCCATTGTTGCCATTATTGCGGTGTTATTCGGGATTTCAATTTATATCAGTTTCGCTTTCCGAAAGGCGTCAAAACCAATAGCGTCTTGGAAATACGGCGTTGCCACGGTTATTGCTTTGTTTCATGATGTTTTAATTCCTACCGGTTTTTTCACTTTTTACGGCCATTTAACCGGAGCGGAAATTGATTCAAATTTTATTGTTGCTTTGTTGGTGGTGATGGGTTTCTCCGTTCATGATACAATTGTGGTCTTTGACAGGATCCGTGAAAATTTAAAAAAACGCGATGCTAATGAAAACTTTGAAACAGTTGTTAATAGAAGCGTCAATGAAACCCTGGCTCGTTCCATCAATACTTCTTTTACGGTATTTTTGGTGTTAATAGCGCTTTTATTTTTCGGAACAACGACTTTGTTTAATTTTGTTTTAGTCCTTTTAGTTGGCGTTTTGATTGGAACTTATTCTTCAATTTTTGTCGCCAGTCCGATTTTGGTTGATTGGGAAAAAAGGGGGAGGAAATAAGCTAGAGACCATTTTTAAAATACCATTAACGCTATTTATGTTGTCAGCCTGTATTGTTTTAATAGAGTTTCTCGCGAAACCGACGCGAAACCCCGCATATCAACTTTACAAAAAATCTTTGATTGCCTTTGAACAATTTTCAATTTTTAATTTCGAACCAATTTTAAATAAATGAATTTTAAAACAAGTTTCAAATTTCAAAAATTCTGATTTGATTCAAAATTCTTCGCCAAGGGCGGATCCGCCTCTGGCGGAAAAATTAGAAATTTAAAATTTGGTATGGAAATTGGAAATTAAAAACTTGGAAATTGTTCGGAAATTCTAAAAGTTTGGAAATTGGAAATTAAAAAATAGTTAAAATTAACCCGTTAACTTTGAACTCCGGCGGAGGCATTGGTGTAGCAGCAGCACAACGCGCTGTGGCCGCGTTAGCGAGGGTGCAAATCCCTCATGTCTCCCGTTATTAGTATTGAGTATTGAGTATTGAGGATTGAGTGTTGAGAAGTTAATTATTAAACTTCATTTCCCGCCCGTAGCTCAGCCTGGTAGAGCAACTGCCTTTTAAGCAGATGGTCGTAGGTTCGAATCCTACCGGGCGGATAAAATTTGTCTCAATGTTAATTGTGATAAAATAATTGCCAATATAAAAAATAATAATTTTCAATTTCCAAGCATTCAATTTCCAAATAAATATTTAATTTCCAAATGTTTAATTTCCAAACAAATAAGTAATAATGTTTGAAAATTGGAAATTAAAAACTTGGAAATTCCAAAAGTTTGGAAATTGGAAATTAAATTAACTTATCGTTGTTTTATTTTTTAGAAATGCGACAATTGGCGCGGGGGCCTGTAGCTTAGTTGGTAGAGCGCCTCCATGGCATGGAGGAGGTCGTCGGTTCGAGTCCGATCAGGTCCACTAAATTGAATTTGAAGTGGTAGTCGCCTTGCCCTCGCTTTCGGCTCTGGCTTCGGCGGGCAGATTTATGAAAAAATTGAAGAAGTGAATATAAGAAAAGCGTGCAAATTGAAGATTAAATAAGGGCAAATAACAATATGAATTTTACGGAAATTTTTGAGATAAGTTTTATATTATAAAATAGAATTTAAGATTTAAGATTAATACTAAATACTAAATACTATAATATAATGCTAAATAAATGGTTTCTGTCTGTTTTTATTTACACATGCATCAGCCTTACAGAATAAGGCGATTTTCCGTTTTTGATATTGGTCAGAACCATGATTATTTTAACGAGGAAGCCAATAAAAATTATTTAGAAAGAATTAAAAATAAAAGTTATATTCCAACAAATAAAATTCTGCTTGATCTTGTGAAATCTACCGGCAAAAGATTTAAAGTGGCTTTTAGCATTACCGGCACTTTACTGGAACAGTTGGAAAAATACGCGCCGGAAACGATTGAAGACATTAAAAAAATAGTGGCGACTGGAAATGCGGAATTGTTATCGGAAACGTATTATCATTCGCTGGCGTATATTTATTCCAAAGATGAATTCAAAAGACAAGTTGCTTTGCATAAAAAAAAATTAAAAAATTTATTTAATTATTCGCCGAAAGTGTTTAGGAATACCGAATTAATGTTCAACAATGAAATGGCTCATTTTGTTGAAAATATGGGCTATAAAGGGATTTTGGCCGAAGGCGCGGATTATATTTTAGGGTGGCGTTCGCCCAATTTCGTGTATACGGCGAAAACCGCGTCAAATATCAAAGTTTTGTTGCGCAATTACAGATTAAGCGACGACGCGTCTTTCCGTTTTTCAACGAGGGATTGGAAAGAATGGCCTTTGACTGCCGATAAATTTTCCGATTGGATAAGCCAAACCAATGGTAACGGCCAAACGGTAAACATTTTTATGGATTATGAAACGTTTGGCGAACATCAATGGAATGAAACCGGAATTTTTGATTTTCTTAAAGTTTTTCCTTATAAAATATTAGAACATCCGGACAATGATTTTAAAATGCCGTCGGAGATTGCGGGCGCTTACGCTTCGATGGGGGAATTGGATTTTCACAACATCGTAAGCTGGGCGGATATTGAAAGAGATTTGAGCGCCTGGATGGGAAACGACATGCAAAAAAAAGCGCTTTACGAAATTTACGCTTTGGAGAAAAAAATTTTAAAAAGCAAGGATGAAAAATTAATAGAAGATTGGCGCAGGCTCCAGACGTCCGACCATTTTTATTATATGTGCACCAAATGGTTTGCTGACGGCGATGTCCATAAATATTTTAATCCTCACGAAAGCCCTTATGATTGTTTTATTTCATATATGAATATAATAAATGATTTAAAATTAAGATTAGATTTGTAATTATGACTTGCAATCAATAACCGACGACTTACGATAAAATTTTGTCGTTGGTTTGGATTGACCCCTAAAATTTGAACAACTGCCATGGAGTGGATTAAGGAAAAATCGATTGTCTTCAAATAAAAGTTGTGCTGTCTTTCAAAAGAAAATGCGAATTGCCGAATCTCAACAAAAGCGCCGCCTACTGCCGTCTCAACAATTTAAAATCCGAAGCAAAAACCGGAAAATATTTGGAAATCAAGGAAGAAATCGGATTAATTCAATTGGATTTTCCCTATTGCGGATACCGGAATATTTTCAAACAATTTAAAAAGCAAGGCCAAACAATCAATAAAAAGAAAATCCAGAAAATAATGAGAAAATACGGGCTGAAAAGCCGGATTAAACGTTTGTTTAAACGCTAATAATATGCCGTGTAGTGAAAATTCGACAATATGATTTTTAATCAATAAGTAGCCAGCCGGCATTATTTTAATAAATTCATCTTAATTTTAAAATTTTGGATTTTTGTTTTACAAAAATCCCAATCTAATTTCTACTACCCGGTATGCTTGAAAACCAAAAAGAAAAACTTTCCGACCCTAAACTAAAAGCGGCTGAA
>CAYTHZ010000011.1:0-19835 GCA_964437745.1 uncultured Candidatus Saccharibacteria bacterium | reverse complement strand
AGCCGGCGCCGGAGAAAACAGCATCGGCTGGCTGTGGGGCGGAACCGACGACGGAGCGGGCAATAACGCCGGAGTCGGCTGGATTAGCATGAACAATTTAAGCGGCGGCGGAGCTGTTTCTTATGGCGTAAACATTCCGTCTTCAAACGGACCTCTTTCCGGCTATGCTTGGAGCGAAAACATCGGCTGGATTAATTTTGCTCCGCCAGGGCCGTATCCGGCTGTTTCAACCGGAGATGATTATGCTTTTGCGGCTCAAAGAGTCGGCGATAAGCTGAAAGGATGGGCGAGAATATCCGGCATTCAAACCGAATTTGCGGCGGGAAATTCCGGCGGCTGGCTGGGATGGATTAGGCTGCATAGCGACGCTAATGATCTGATTCAATACGGAATAAAATTAAATAGCGACGGAACTATAACAAAAGGACAAACAACTTCCTATGCCTGGTCTAACGAACTGGGCTGGATTGATTTTAGCCGAGCCAGAACCAAAATGAATGTCGTTCCCACTTTAATTATTTCCGGACCCGCTTATGTTCCTTTGGGCGGCCAGAGAACTTATTACAGCTATTATGATCCAGACGGGTCAGGTCCGCAGGCGGCAATTGATGTAACCGGTTTGTCTGTTTGGTCGTCTAGTAATAGTTCTATCGCTCAAATTTCTGGTCCGGGAATAGTAAACGGCGTTAAACCTGGGCCAGCTGTCATTTATGCGGAATATGTCGGCTTGACCGCTTCTTTAAACATTGATGTTGCTGATATTCCCAATATTTATTTTGACGCTTCTAAAAAAACAATAATTTCCGGAGCCACCACAACACTCATGTGGAGCGTCACCAGCGATCCTGCCAATGTCAGCTGCGGCGCTTCAAGTAATCCCAATTCTGATTGGATTGGGCCCAAGCCGACAAACGGCAATCAAGACATTGCTATTTCCAAAACTACCGCTTTTACCCTAACTTGCGTAAATTCTTTAAGCGGATTTTCAAATTCCGCTTCCGTTACCGTTAAAGTATGGCCTAAAATTATTTGGAAAGAAATAGCGCCTTAAATAAAAAAAGTCAAATTAAAATGATGAAAACAAAATTTCTTGTTTTTTATATAATTGTCTTCGGACTTGTTATCATCGTAGCCGCATTTTTATCGGTCAATTTTTATAAATCTAAAAAAGAAATACAAAAGGACCCGGAAATCACTCCTGCTTTGGAGGATAGCCTGACTTTGGAGGATATGTTGAAAATGACTTCTGCTTCATCCGAAAACGCGATTGTTCCAAAAGAGGCGATTAAAAATACGACCGCCCCAAACTCGTCTATCCGGGAAGCCTCAAAAGAGACGATAGATTCTCTTACCGCGCCCCGACAATAAATCAATAAATTTAAATATTTGCGTTTTTAGTTTTATGGATTTTCGATGTTTAATATTCATTAAGTTGGATATTAATGATATTAATTAATGTCGAATATCCGTAATATTTCAATGTCTAACAAAAAATTCTTTTTATTTTTCATTGCCGTTATTTTTATGGCAGCGGCGATAAGTTTGGGCGTTAAGGCTTGGACCGAACCGACAAAACTTCCTCCCGGCGGCAATTTGAACGCGCCAATCAATACCAGTAATTTTGGGCAATACAAGGTTGGCGGATTGATTTTAAATACCGGCGGAGCAACCAACGGCCTAATCGTGCAAAACGGCAATGTGGGCATCGGGACCACAACGCCTTCTCAAAAACTTGCTGTTGCCGGCATTTTAGATATGAGTTTGAATAAGATTGTTAATTTGGCCGCTCCAAAAGTTTTTTCGGATGCGGCTACTAAAGGATACGTTGACGCGCATGTTGGCGCGCTTGGGGACAATACTTATTATCAATTATACATAACTGATTCGAGATATAATGGCAATTTGGGCGGGCGCTCTGGAGCTGACTCTAAATGCAATACTGATGCGCGAAAACCATCCTCTTGTATTTCAAATGGCTATGCTTTTATTTCCGTTAATGCGTCGGATGAGATAGTTGATTTGCCAGCAACAAAAAACTTAAAACAATCAAAAATTCTTGCCTGGAGGAATGGTTCAAATCAAGCCCCATTGGCTCAGTGGTTTGGCGACTCTTTAGATGGCTCTGTGATTCATAGTGCAGCTGCGGCGGGTTGGGACTCGGTGGACGCGAAGGTTGGTGATAATAATACGTTTTATTGGACTGGTTCAGATAGCGGTGGTAGACAATTTAGTGAAATAAACCCTCATTTAAGTAGACATAATTTAAGTATAGATTATACGTGTAAAGGGTGGTGGTTTGATAGACCGTTTCCTGATATGACCGGGGTCGTGGTGACGGAGGAGGCTTTGGGTCAAACAGGCTCAACCAGAACGAATGACGGTCGTTGGCTAGCAGCAGGAGTCATAAAATCTTGTGCTACGCGCCTACCTCTTTTATGTTATTGCGAGGGAACTAATTAATATTAGGAGCAGTAAGTTTTTTGATTTTATCCGAGAAGAGGGGCGGTTGGTTTTGCGCGCGTTGATGGGACCAATCCACATTCAAGAGTTCTTTTCAGGGGCAACTGCTTCGGCCCCGTGAATGGCTCTTTGAACTTTATTGGAGGAGCAAGTGGTTTTGTTAGTATGTGGCACTCAACAACACACGAAGAAGTTTTGTGGTATACAACGACAGGATCTTGCTTTAATTATTTGATAGATGGCCAGGGAAAAACAAATTATACTTTTAGCGCAAGCGGAAAGTGGACAGCAAGCGCCTGCGGCATAGGATCTTGGAGCGGAAGCGGAACATGCAGCGCGGGTTCATTAAGCGTAAGCGGGCAATGGTGGGGTGATGACAACCCGCTGGCTAAGTATAACTGGAGTATAATTTCGGGCGGATGCTGATGTCGGCGAATTTCTTTTGCGACCGCTTTTTTCAAATCGCCGTATTGTATAAATACGGCGATTTTTAATGACTGTTATTTCGTTTCCGCGCCAATCGCCCTGTTTTTAAAAACACATTCTTTTGAAATAAAACATAATTGACAGAAATCGTTGAAAAAACCGATTTTAATAAAAACGATTTTCCCTTAATTTACCGCAATTGCGGTCAGTTAAGGGAAAATCAAATATATAACGGCAATATAAGATAAATATTCTGATTTAATGGACAAAATCGGTTGGTAAAATAGCAAATTGTGTAGTAAAATTGAGCCAAAAGTGAATTTTATGAAAACAACAAACAAAAAAAAGCCCGGGGGCTTTTTTAAATTATTGTTAAAATTTAATTTTCTATTTTGATTCCCATTGAGCGCGCGGTGCCTTCTATAATTTTCATCGCTTGTTCCACTGTATCGGTGTTTAAATCAACCATTTTTCTTTCGGCTATTTTTTTCAGTTCGTCTTTGGATATTTTTCCAACCTTATTTTTTAAAGGGTTAGCCGATCCTTTTTCAATCTTTGCGGCTTTTCGCAGCAAATCTGAAGCCGGCGGAGTTTTTAATTTAAAATCAAAACCGCGGTCTTGATAGACGGTTATTTCAACCGGGATTATGTCGCCGGCCTGATCTTTTGTGGCTTCGTTGAATCTCAAGCAAAAATCCTGGATATTTACGCCGTGCTGTCCCAGAGCCGGACCAATAGGCGGCGCCGGGTTGGCCGCTGCCGCCGGAATTTGAAGTTTTAAAATTGTTTTGATAGGTTTCGCCATGTTTGTATAAAATTTTTTATATCTTTTTAACTTGTAAAAAATCCAATCCCAACGGAGTTTCCCGCCCGAAAACGGAAACCAGGACTTTGATCTTTCCCTTTTCTTCGTCAATTTCGGAAACTTTGCCGTCGTAGTCTTTAAATGGACCGTCGGCTATTTTGACAACATCTCCTATTTTCAGGTCAATTTTAAGCGATGTTTCGTTTTTGCTGATTTTGTTTATAAGAAACGTCATTTCTTCGTCTGACATTGGGGTGGGAATGGTGGAGTCGGCGCCGACAAATCCCGTTACTCGCGGCGTATTGCGGACAACATACCAAGAATCATCAGTCATCACCATATTGACAAACACATAGCCGGGATAAAGTTTGTCTTCAACCGTTTGCCTGGCGCTGCCTTTCATTTTTATTCTTTTTTCTTTAGGAACGATTATTTTGAAAATTTTATCCTGCATATCCAAAGATTCCACGCGCTGTTCTAAATAGCGCGCCACCGCGTCTTCGTATCCGGAGTAGGTATGAATGGCATACCAATGTTTTTGTTGTTCTTCTGTCTGTTTAGTCATTTTATTTAGGAAATGAGCATTTCTAAATTATTGTTTGCCCCAATATCCATCGAAAGATAAAATCCAATATTCCCAAAAATATCGCCACTGCCAATGAAAAAGCTATTACCGTCAAAGTAAAATTAGTTAATTGCTTTTTTGTAAGCCAATTAACTCTTTTCATTTCTAATTTTGTTTCTTTAATAAAAGTGGTGATTTTAGCCAGCATAATTTTTTGCTATTTTAAAAAGCCTCTGCGGCTTTTTTATTAATTAATATTATACCCGTTTTTTAAGTTTGTCAAATTTTTCGTTCCATTCGTCTTGTTTATATTCGTTGCCATTCGTTGATTATATTGAAAATAGGGTTTTTCGCCTTACCCCTTGCTTTTCTAAATAAAGGTTTTCAACCTGTGTTTTGACTTCGTTCGGATAAAATTGAAAACAGGGTTTTTCGCCTTACCCCTTGCTTTTCGAAATAAAAAAAGCGGGAAACCCCGCTTTTTGACTGTTGTGAAAATTCAAGAATTTTTTATCCCCGGAGATATTTTTATAAATTGCGCCGTTAAATAATAAGCCAGTTTTAGTTCTAAAAATAATATCACCCCCAATTTTAAAGGTCCAAATCCGATAAATCGGTTGGACGGGTCGTTGAGAAATATGATATTTTTGGCTGCCGCTAAAATAGAATCAAAACTATGATAAAAATTAACTCCCTGCAGTCCGATGAGGGTCCCAAAAACCGCTCCGAATATTATTAAATCCGCGACAAAAATATTGCCTTTGTTTTTATATTTTTTCCAAAATTCAATTGCCAATGATGTCTGCAGGGCGGCGCTCAAAAATCCGAAAAAAGAGACCAGCCCGAACATCATAATTCCGCCCGAGCTGAAATCGTCTAAAACCCCGTCTTTAGCGTAATACAGATGCTTCGGCAATTCCAAAGACAGATACAAAGAATGCGGCAAAAAGAAAATAAAAATCAAAAGCGCGGCGACGTCAATTAGTCTTGCTTTACCCGCGTTATTTTTCCAGATATATTTAATCGCTGCCAAAAGAGGAATAAATCCGCTATATGCTAAAATTAAATTTATCCAAAACCATAATTCTGAATGCCCGTAATAAGGAAAACCCATTTTACCCCCGTTTTTTTCGTTAAATTTTTAAAATTAATCTGATATTAGATTAACTGATTGTTTTGGAATAATCAATAGCCATAGACGCAAAGCGATATGATATTCTGTAGACAGATGAAGCGTCGGCAAACTAAATCATAAATATAACTTTAGTTTATAAAGAAAATTAATTATTAAGTCAAGATTTACTAATCGTATTTATTATTGTTATTATTACTTTAATTTATTAAAAGATTTACTTTAACAAAGGAATATTGGAATGAAAAAAGCCGCGATTTGTATTATTGGACTTATCGTTTTTCTTGTTTTTGTAAATATTTTTGCGGCCGGAACGTCGGCATATCCGGAAAAAGTTATTGCTTTAACTTTTGACGACGGACCGCGTCCGAATGTTTTGCTGGGAAATGACGGCCTGATCGCCCTTTTAAAAAAATATGATATCAATGGAACTTTCTTTTTAATCGGAGCGGAAATTGCTCAAAACAGAGAAGCCGCCGAAGAATTATTTAAAAATGGCCATGAGTTGGAAAATCATACATATAGCCATAAGCCGCTCGCGCCGCTTTATAAAAAATCCGGCAAGCAGAAAGTAAAACTGGAAATTGAGCGCGCCTCCAATGAAATATTTAAAATTATCGGATCCAAGCCAAAATTTATCAGGCCGCCTTTCTGGAGTATTAACTCCGATGTTGCTAAAATAATCGCCGAAGAAAATTTAATTGTCGCCACGATTTCAGCAGTCGGCGTTAAAGTTCCGCTAAAATACGAAGACGTAAATTCCGAAGATTATTGTTTTGCCGCCAAAAAACTCGCGCCTTATTGCTCCGGCAGAATGCGCGGATATTATCCTGAAAGATTGGCGGATTATGTTTTAAGCTTGATTAAAATCAGGGAAAAAAGAGGATTTCAAACCCATATTTTGGTTTTTCATGAACTTTCAAATTCTAAAGAAGCGCTGAAAGTTTTAATTCCGGAGCTGCAAGAGCAGGGATATAAATTTGTAACGCTTGGAGAATATCATCGGATAGCAAGATAAAGGAGGGTATGCATGGGAACTAAAAAGATTGCTGTTTTTTTTCTAATTTTTTATTTAATATTTATGCCTGCGTTTGCCGCTTTTGAGGGCGGCGGCGGGCAAATTGTGTCCGCGGCAGATTCGGCGGCAAGCTCTGTTATTCATCGCGGCGACAATATAAAAGCAATTTATCTTTCCCAGTCTTATTTGCGCGACAAGGAAAAAATCCAATATCTTTTGGATATTATTGAAAAAACCGGAATTAACGCAATAGTGATAGATTTAAAAGATAATAAATTAGTAAATGATCAAAATCTGAAAAATATAATTTCTGAATTTAAAAAACGCGGATCCTATACAATAGGAAGGTTGGTGGTTTTTCAGGATTCTTCTTTTGCCCGGGCCAATCCCGATTGCGCGATTAAAAAGCGCGACGGAAGTTTTTGGCATTCCGGCAGAGCCGCATGGAAGAGATATTGGCTTGACCCCGCTTGTCCCAAGGTCGTTGAATACACGATTTATGTTGCCAAAGTCGGCATTAATATGGGCTTTGACGAAATTAATTTTGATTACATCAGGTTTCCCTCTGACGGCAATATGAAAGATATGGTTTATCCTTATTGGGACAAAAAAATTTCCAAATACGAAGTTATGGAAAATTTTTTCAAGAAACTTCATAATGAATTAAAACTCTATAACCCGAAAACCAATTTATCCGTAGATATTTTCGGCGAAGCGTTTTTTAATAAAAGCAAAAATGGAATCCCGGGAGAACCCGGCATAGGACAGAGGTTGGATATTTTGGCAAAATATTTTGATGTTATCTGCCCTATGGCTTACCCCTCTCATTATCGGCCGGGAACTTTCGGTCTTTCCGACCCCAACTTTTTTCCTTACGAAACTTATTACAGGACTTTGAAGCCGGGTCTTGCGTATTTAGACAAAATAAATTCCGGGGTTAAAGTCCGGCCTTGGATTCAGGATTTTTCCATTAGCAATATTTACGGAGGCAAAAAGCTTATATACGGCCAACAAGAAGTTTGCGCTCAAATTAAAGCCTCGGCGGATTTGGGCATAAACGGCTTTATGCTTTGGAACGCGCGCAGCAATCATACGATTGCGCCATGCTATGGGTATTAAAAATAATCTTGACATAACCGCTCAAAAATTAATGGGCGGTTTTTTCTTGGAAAATTACACTCACAAATGCCGCGAGGATTTACAGATTTCATATATTGTGTTAGAGTTTTAATGAAAATTTTTAACAATAAAATAAGGGGGTATTTATGAAAGCAATTGCGAAAATTGAAACGGGCGAAGGCTTGAAATTGATTAGCATTCCGGAACCGAAGATTGCCGGGAGCAGCGAAGTTTTAATAGAAGTTAAGGCCGCTTCTATCTGCGGCACAGATATTCACATTTATGATTGGGATTTATGGGCGCAAAAAAGAATTGTTAACTTGCCTTTGATTTTAGGACACGAGCTTTCCGGAGTGGTTGTCGCAAAAGGCGCGGATGTTGAAAGGGTTAAAATTGGAGACCGTGTGGCGGTAGAGTCGCATATTTATTGCAACAATTGCCAGACATGCGCGGGCGGCAATCAGCATATTTGCGACAATTTGAAAATTTTAGGCATAGATGTCGCCGGCGGATTTTCTAAATATCTCGTTGTTCCGGAAAAAATTGTTTATGCGATTGATTTTGATTTGTCTTTTGAGGAAATGGCGCTAATGGAACCGCTGGGAAACGCTCTTTATTGCGCTTCTCCCGATTTTTCTTCTTTAGAAAATAAAAAAGTGGTTGTAATGGGCGATGGACCGGCCGGAATTTTGGCGGCAATTTCTTCTAAAGCGTTAAACGCGCTGGAAGTTGTTGTTTTAGGAATTAATCCCTATAGGATAAAAATGTTTTCCGACATGGGGTTTGAAGCGATTGATGTCCGAGGTCGCGATATAAAAGATTTTTTGAAAGAAAAAATAAGGGATGGAAAATTTGATGTTGGTTTGGAAATGTCGGGTTCTATAGTTGGCTTTCGCGATATTTTAAATCTTGTGAAAAAAGGCGGCCGGGTTTCGGCATTCGGATTGATTTCAGGAGAGGTTTCTTTGGATATTACCAATAAGGTCATATTCCAGGGCTTGACCATAAACGGCATTAATGGCAGGAAGATTCCTGACACCTGGATTTTAGCCAAAGAGCTTTTACGAAACGGGAAAATTAATCTTTTTCCGCTTATTACTCACAGATTTGAGTTGTCGGATTTTAACCGGGCTTTTGAAATAATGAAAAGAAAAGAGTGCGGCAAGGTAGCGCTGCTTCCATAGGAGGAGTAATGAAAGAAAATTTTAAAGAACATTTGCGCCGGGAACTAGAGCTGATAAAAAATAGCGGGCTTTATAAAAAAGAACGCATTATAGTTTCCGCTCAGGATATTGAAATTGTCGTAAAAAGGCCGGACGGCTCAAAAATAAAAGTTTTGAATTTCTGCGCCAACAATTATCTTGGTCTGGCTAACCATCCTAGAATTATCAAAGCCGCGGAAAAAACAATGAAAAAACGCGGCTATGGCACGGCTTCGGTTGGATTTATCTGCGGCACCCAGGATTTGCACGAAATTCTCCAAAAAAGAATTTCCCGATTTTTGGAAATGGAAGATGCTCTTCTTTTTTCTTCCTGCGCCGCCGCCAATGAAGCTATTTTTGAAGCGCTTTTGGGCCCGGAAGATGTTGTGATTTCCGACGCATTAAATCATGCCACAATCATTGACGGCGTCAGGCTTTGGCGGATGATTAGGAAAAGAAACGCAGAGGACGGAAAGACAATTTTTCCGGAAAATCTTGTTTACAAGCATAACGACATGGATGATTTGGAATCATGTCTTTTAAAGTCTCAAGATAAAAGATTCCGCTTGATTGTCACGGACGGAGTTTTTTCAATGGACGGTGAAATCGCCAATCTCCAAAGGATATGCGAATTAGCGGAAAAATACGGAGCGCTGGTGATGGTTGACGACAGTCATGCCACCGGTTTTGTGGGAGAAAAAGGCCGAGGTTCTATTGAACATTGCGGGGTAATGGGCAGGGTTGATATTATTACTTCTACTTTGGGCAAAGCTTTGGGAGGAGCCGGCGGCGGTTTTATCAGTTCTGGAAAAGAAGTTATTGATATGTTAAAACAAAGAGCGAGGTCGTATTTGTTTTCCAACAGCTTAGCAACCGTGATTGCCGGCGCCGCTCTGGAAATTTTCAATCTTATTGAAGAAAATAACGGCTCTGATTTGCGCCGAAAACTTCGGGAAAATACTTTTCGTTTTCGGCAGAAAATAACGGAAGCCGGATTTGATATTATTAAAGGAGAGCATCCCATTGTTCCGATAATGCTTTATGACGCCAAAAAAGCCGCTGATTTTGCCGCCAGATTGCTTGATGAGGGAATTTACGTGATAGCTTTCAGTTATCCGGTTGTCCCGATGGATAAAGCTAGAATCCGCGTTCAGATTTCCGCGGCAATGACCAGGAATCATTTGGATTTTGCTATAAAAAAATTCATCAAGGTCGGCAAAGAAACGGGAACTATCCGGTGAAAATGCGGTTTTCCGTAGAATTTAAAAACTTCGGATTTACGGAAAAAGAAATTCTCTTTCGCCTCAAAAAATTGGCGGCAAATTATCAAGAATTATCTGAAAAATATAAAATTGAAAAATTTTCCATAGTATGGAATGAATTCCGAGCCGTTTTTTCAGTAAAAGCCATGGGGTTTAAAAAAGAAATCAAGGGAGAGCTGGAAATCAAATCGGGAAATATAGAAGTATCCGCCGATTTGCCGATTATAGCTTTGGCATTTAAACAGCTTATTAAAGAAAAACTTTGTGAATTGTTATTATTGGCGGTAAAAAGAAATGAATAAAATAGTAATTGTTTTATTGCTTGTTTTTATTGTTTTTATTTACAGCGCTGAATGTGTTGAAGCATGGACGCTTAAATTAAGTTGCGATATTGATTATAATTTTTTAAGCCAGGAAGAGATGCTGGCAAGAATAAAGGAGATGCTGGAAACGCAGGAAGCGCTTTTTGAAAAATACGGAATAAAAGAAGCGGGTTTTTCATGGAATGGGTTTCGCGGGGATTTTTACGTAGTTATTTCTCTTGAAAAATTAAGCAGATTGCAGCTGCAGGACATTAAAGCCACCGGTTTTTTACAGGTATATTCTGATTGCTTGAATGTGGTTGTTGAATCGGAATTACCCGTAATATTTTATTTAGGAAGATCAAAAATAAAAAAAAAGTTATGCGATGTTATAATTAAAGAAGTTAATAAAATAGACGCTCCAAATAAGGAGCGTTTTTTTGTTGTTTTTGCTTCGCCTTTTTGTTATGATAATGATAAGTTTTTAATTTTTATGATTATCTCTCTTAAAACCCCCTTATCTTCCATAAACGGCATTGGTCCGAAATTTGCTCAAAAACTGAAGAAATTGGAAATATCCACTGTCAGGAATTTGCTTTGGCATTTCCCTTTCCGCTACGATGATTTTTCCAGAGTTAAAAGCATCAAAGAAATAAAGATAGGCGACGTGATAACAATTTCCGGAAGAGTGGCAAAAATACAAAATTTAAGAAGCTTTAAAAAGAAAATGGTTATTACCGAAGCGAGAATTAGGGATGCTTCGGGAGAAGTGCGAGCAGTTTGGTTTCATCAGCCGTATTTAATAAACAGCATTCGCCGGGGAGCGTTAATCAATGTTTCCGGAAAAATAAATTTTGATAAAAGAGGCTTCTATTTTTCCCATCCGGCTTATGAAATAATCGGAAATCCTGTTTTGTCCGAGCCGGCAAGGGATGATTTGGTCCCGCCTGAATTTGAAGATGAAGAATTTGATTTATCAAAAGAGCCTGAAACAAACGAGGCGGATTATTTTTATGGAATCTCAAAGACTGCGCACACTGCCGGCCTGATTCCCGTTTATCCGGAAACCGCGGGAATCACTTCCCGGGCTATCCGCTATATCGTAAAAAAAATTTTTCCGGAATTAAAAAATATCCCCGACCCCGTGCCTTCATATATAAGGAGCAAGTTGCATCTTCCGGAAATTAATTCGGCATTGCTTAAAATTCACTTTCCGGACAATTTAAGCGACGCCGAGGCCGCGAAAAAACGTTTTCTTTTTGAAGATTTTTTTTATCTTCAGCTTGGATTATTGAAAGACAGGCAGGTTTTGGAAAAACAAAGCGCTCCTTCGCTGGTTTTACAAATAAAAATTATCAAGAAATTCATTGATTCTTTGCCGTTTAAATTGACCGAAAGCCAGAGAAAAATTTCCTGGCAGATTATCAAAGATTTAAACAAGAAAACTCCGATGAACCGGCTTTTGGAGGGAGATGTCGGCTCGGGAAAAACCATTATTGCTTTAGTCGCGGTTTTAAATGTTGTAAAAAACGGCTATCAGGCTATTTTTATGGCGCCCACAGAAATTTTGGCAAGGCAGCATTTCCAGAAAAGCGGAAAATTTTTGGAAAATTTTGATATATCGGTCGCTTTGCTTACGGCGGCTGACGCTAAATTGTTTAGCGGGAAAGAAGAGATAAAAATTAAAAAACCGGCTTTGATAGAAAAAATAAACAAAGGCGAAGTTGATTTTATTTTAGGCACTCACGCTTTGCTTTCGGAAAATGTTGTTTTTAAAAAACCGGGACTGATTATCGTTGACGAACAGCACCGTTTTGGCGTAAGCCAGCGCGCCAAATTGACGAACGCTTGCGCTGATGGCGATTCGAAAACCCCCTGCCTTTTGCCGCATTTTCTTTCAATGACCGCCACGCCCATTCCCCGGACTTTGGCTTTGGCGATGTATTCGGATTTAGACCTGTCTATTTTGGAAGAAATGCCATTGGGCAGGAAAAATATTATTACTAAAATTATCTCGCCCCAGGAAAGGAATTTGGCTTATGATTTTATCCGCAAACAAATCAAGGCGGGTAGGCAGGCGTTTGTTATTTGTCCAAGAATAGAAATTAAAAAGCCCGGCTTGGACGAGAAAAACGCGAAGTTTTTAACGAAAAAGCAATGGCAGATTAAGCTGTTAAACGCCGAAGCCAAAAGCGTAAAAGAAGAATATGAAAAACTGTCGCAAAAGATTTTTCCGGAATTAAAAATTGCCATGCTTTTCGGCAGGATGAAATCAAAAGAAAAAGAAAATATTATGAAAAAATTTGTTGCCAAAGAAGCGGATATTTTGGTTTCCACTTCGGTCGTGGAGGTTGGTATTGACGTTTCCAATGCTACGATAATGATGATTGAGGGAGCGGAACATTTTGGCTTAAGCCAACTTCATCAATTTCGGGGCAGGGTGGGCCGGGGCGAACATCAATCTTATTGTTTTGTTTTTTCCGAATCCGGAGGCGCGAAAACCATGATGCGGTTAAAAGCTCTTTTAACCGCCAAAAACGGATTTGAGTTGGCCCAGAAGGATTTAGAAATAAGGGGGCCGGGACAGTTTTTGGGCGGCAGGCAATCAGGTATGCCGGATTTGGTGATGGAACATTTAAATAATATTAATTTAATAACCATATCCAAAGAGGAAGCTAAAAATATTTTGGAAAAAGATCCGGATTTAAAATTTTACCCATTATTGAAAGAAAATTTAAAAGCTTTTCAGAGGAAAATTCATTTGGAGTGAAAATAATAGAGACCATCTCAAAAATAACATTAACATTATTTTTGTTCTTAGTCTGTATTAAGTAAATCAGAGAAAAATTTTTATAACCTATCATTATAGACCTCATTTTCCTTGTCTTTTCTGTGCTTCGGAGTAACCCAAAATCCTAAACGGAATTTTCCGCCCAGCATCAGGCGGATTTGGGCTTCCAGTCCGGGAATGCAGCCGAAAATAATCATTATAACGGGTAAAAGAGCCCATTGTAAAACCATAAAAATATATTTATGCTTCGGCTTTTGGGCGGGTTTGGGCGGCAGCAAAATTGCCGCGTAAATCGCCGAGGAAATCAGGCCTATTGACGCCAACGCCATTAAGGCGCGCGTTATTTTAGGGAGATTGTAGGCCAAAGCGGTTGTTTTAAATTCCGGTCCGCCTATTAAAACTGGCAGCCAGCCTAAAAGAAAAATCATCAAAGCGTTGGTTCCCCAGGACCAAAAGCCTTCAATATGGTTGAACCCGTGTTTTATTTTTTTAAACAGCGGAAAATTTTTGTTTTTAAAAGAGCCGAAAAGAAAGTATGGGACATTTTCCACTCCCCATCCCCATCGGCGCTGTTGTTTGTAGACATTGACGATTGTCTGCCATAAAGTCGGCGCCAAGTTGGCGTCCATTGAAACAGGATAATAAAGCGGGACCACTTTATAATCTCCGTTGTAAAAAAGCAAGGCTTTCCAGAAAATTCTTGAATCTTCGGAAACGTTTTTCACGTTCCAGAAATCCATTTCCGCCAACTGCTTGAATCCTATAGATTGCGAAGAAAAGGTGGCTAATCTTTCCGGCCGAACTTGCTGCATTATTTGCCAAAAAGCGCAGCTGGTGCCGGCTACTCGGGAAAAAGCCGGCGCGTCCCAAATGTTGTTGTGAAATAATGGAATTGGCTGGAAGCTGGAGCGGAAAGGATTTTCAGCGGTCAAATAATTATATGCAAGGCATCCAAAGTATTCGGGAAAAGCCTGAGTGTCGGAATCAAAGACAGAAACGATTATATCCTCATAATTAATTTTTAAGGGATCTATTATTTCTTTTTTGGCCTGTTTGGCGGCCCATGTTTCGTTTGAACCCTTGCCTGGAATTTCTCCCTCCAGCTTTTCCGGGTGGGTGGTGATTAAAAATTTAAAAAATTCTTTGGAGTATTTTTCGGAAATTTTATTGGCGATTTTTTGGGCGTTTTCTCCGGCTTTTTCTTCGGCGGCCAAAACAACGATAAATCTATTTTTGGGATAATTGGCGGCCAGCAAAGATTTGACGCTGGATTCAATAACCTCGTAAGATTCGTCAAAAAAGGGCAGGATTATCAAATGATAAATTTCTTTCCAATTTTTGGCTGCCGTAGTCCGTAGTCCGCAGTCCGCAGCCAGTTTCTCCAGCCAGTTTATTTTTAAATTTTCCTGCATTTTATTAAATCCGGAACGCAAATGTAAAGACAGAAAAAAAGTTTTTAAAAGCCAGTAAACGTCAAAAACAATTATAAAAATGGCGATATAAACCGGAAAAAGCCAAGAGCCAAAAATAACGGCGCTTAAAGTTAAAAGAGATAAAGCTCCGGGAATAATTTCAAAAAAACGGTACAGCCGCCGCTCTTTCGCGATTTTTAAATCATCGGCGTTGCTTATTTCCAGATAGGATTTGTCTTCTTTCATAAGGTAATTTCAATATTAACTAAATATTAATTTTTTGGAAAGCCGGCAAAGCTTTACAAATTTTTAAAGGTATGATATAAATAAAATATTGGTTTTTCTTTAAAAAACTATTAAAATAGGAATTTAACGCAAAGAAAATGCAGAAAAGGAGATAAAAATGAGAAGAATTTTACTTAGTTTTTTGGCGCTAATAATTGTTTTTTTATTTGCGCCTTTCGCGGCGCGAGCGGCGGATGAGAAAGAATTTGAATTTACGGCAAAGGGATTGCTTGGCCGCTATCTTTATCATTCTGAAAATGGCATTAGGCGAAGCGATTTGGATATTAAAAATATAAATGAATTTTTTTATATGACTCCAAACTTAATGACTCCGAAGGAAATACATGACTATCATAACGCGCCATTAAACACTGAAATGCCGGCTGATATGAAAAAAGTTTTTAACAAAGCGGGAGTTAATCTTGCTAAAGATATTTACAACAATTCCGATCTGTCCTTAATGGTTAATAGAGAACTCGCGGAATGGAAAAAGTCGCTGGAATCAAAAGGTCTGGGATTTTTGGCTAATTTTATAAATCCGGAATTAAGATTTGATTATGAAAAAGACAGTTTTTGGACGCGCGGTTATAAATTGCGCGAGCCGATAGTAACGGAAACAGAAACGGGTTTTGAAAAGGACAAATATTATGCCAAATTTGGTGTTGGCATTAGAGGATTCAAAAATCCGAGTCCGAAATTGATTTTGGGCGCCCATCCTTTTCGCTTGGAAACCGAATATATTGTCGGTAAAAACGAAATCAAATTTAAGCTTTTTGAATTGGCGGCCACTAACGCCGAAATTAATTATACCGCTAAAGCAGGAAATCTCGGCAAGGGCCAGTTTGAATCTCATGCCGCTATTTTGAAAGTCGGCAACACCGGCGGAAAAATATTTTTTTCCGGGCGGTATAATGTAGAAAATAAAGATGCCGGATTTTTCGTTGTCTTTATTAAAAGATTTTAATCGTCTGAAAAACGGCTGGAAAAACCAGCCGCTTTTTGTTTTTAATAAAACATTGTTTTTTGAAAAAAATATGATAATATATTGAAATGATTACTATAATTATTTTTATTTTAATATTGGGACTTTTAGTTTTTGTCCATGAATTGGGGCATTTTATTTCGGCGCGATTAAGAGGCGTGGCGGTTAAAGAATTCGGCTTCGGTTTTCCGCCTAGAATTTTTGGCGCGCAAAAAGATTTGAAAACGAAAAAATACAAGCTGTTTTTCGGCCGGCTATCGCAGGAAAAAGAGAGCGATTCATCAAAAGAAAGCCAGCAGTTAAAAGAGTCTCAACATTCCACCATTTATTCTTTAAATTGGATTCCTTTGGGCGGCTTTGTCAGAATTTACGGAGAAGAGGGCGAGGGTAAAGATGATGAAAAAAGCTTTGCTTCTAAAAAAGTTTGGGAAAGATTTTTGATTTTATCCGCCGGGGTGTTAATGAATTTCGTTTTAGCCGCGGTTTTGTTTTCTTTTGGTTATATGTTCGGCTTGCCGGCTGCCGAAAACTCGGAAAATCAAACGCTTTTAAAAGACGTCGAGATTCAAATAGTTCAAATTGCCAAAAATTCTCCTGCGGAAGAGGCGGGCTTGGAAATGGGAATGAAAATTTTGGCAGCCAAAGATTTACAAGGCGATTATCGGGAATTTAAGGAAGTTAAAGATTTCCAGGATTTTACCGCGGCCCATAAAGGCGAAAAAATATTTTTAAAAATAAAATATAACCAAAAAGAATTGGAAAAAGAAATAATCCCTCGCATTGATATTCCCGAGGGAGAGGGTCCGTTGGGGATTGCGCTTGCCAGGGCCGGAATTTTAAAATATCCCTGGCACAAAGCTCCTTATTATGGGATTAAAGACACAATTTATTTGATAGGCGCGATATTTGAGGGATTTTATCTGCTTTTAAAGAATTTGATTTTAAGCGGCAGTTTGATTTTTGACGTTTCCGGTCCGGTTGGCATTGCCAAATTTACCGGCAAGGTTGCCAATTTAGGATTTATTTATTTGCTTCAGTTTACTGCGCTGCTTTCCGTAAATTTAGGCGTTATTAATTTTGTTCCTTTTCCGGCGTTGGATGGAGGCCGCGTTTTATTCCTTTTAATAGAGAAGATTAAGGGTTCGCCGGTTCCTCAAAAAGTGGAAAATTACATTCATGCCGCGGGTTTTGTCTTGTTGATTTTTCTGATGATAGTAATCACAACAAGGGATATAGTTAAGTTGTTTTAGAAAGCAGTAAATAGAAAATAGAAATTTGGAATTTGCTTTTAATTTCCAATTTCCAATATTAAAATTTCCAATCAATTTCCAATTTTTCTGATTTTCATAACCCGCCAAATTGTTAACACATTAACTCGTTAATTCGTTAATAAAAAAATAATTAATGCGGCAATCTAAATTATTCACTAAAATTTTAAAAGAATTCCCGAAAGACGAAGAAAGCGTTAACGCAAGATTTTTGATTCGCGCGGGTTTTATTGATAAATTGATGGCTGGAGTTTATACTTTTTTGCCATTGGGCTTGAGGGTTTTAAATAAGATAGAAAATATAGCAAGGGAAGAAATGAATGAAATCGGCGGAAAGGAAATTTTAATGCCCGCTTTGCATCCTAAGGAAAATTGGGAAAAAACCGGCCGTTTTAATTCCTTTGACGCCCTATTTAAATTAAAAAGCAAGTATGGCGGCGAAATGGCGCTGGGACCGACTCACGAGGAAATTCTTTATCCTATTTTGATTCAATATGTAAGTTCGTATCGGGATTTGCCGCTCTATATTTATCAAATTCAGACTAAATTCCGGGACGAGCCTCGCGCCAAATCCGGCCTTTTAAGAGGCAGGGAGTTTAGGATGAAGGATTTTTACAGCTTTCACGCGGATGACGCGGATAGAGATAGGTATTACGACGCGGTCAAAGAAGCTTATTTAAAAATCTTCCAGAGGCTGGAGATAGATGTTTTAATGACCCGAGCCTCCGGAGGAACTTTTTCCGAACTTTCTTTGGAATTTCAGGCATTGTGCTCTGCCGGCGAAGATGTTGTTTTTATTTGCGATAAATGCGGCTTGGCCGTTAACAAAGAATTGGCAGCGGGAGAGGAAATTATTTGTCATCAGTGCGGCGGAAAAACAGAAGAAAAAAGGGCTATTGAGGCGGGTAATATTTTCCCGTTAAAAGATAAATATGCCAAAGACTTCAATTTAGTTTTTAAAGATAAAGCCGGAGAAAGCAAATTGGTGTCTGTGGGCTGCTATGGTTTGGGAACTTCGCGGGCAATGGGAACAATAACGGAACTTCATCATGATAAAAAAGGAATAATTTGGCCGGAATCGGTTGCTCCTTTTGATATCCATCTTTTAGAATTAATGAGTTCTGACCCCGAAATAAATAAAAATATTAAAAAAATTAGCCGAGAAATTTATGATACTTTATCCGTCGATGGCGAATCTATCCGGGGTGGACAAAATAAAAGAAAAGATGTATTGTGTGATGAGCGGGAAAGCGTAAGTATTGGGGAAAAATTCGCTGAAGCCGATTTAATAGGCATTCCCTTAAGGATTGTTGTAAGCGAGAAAACTTTGGCGAAAGAGAGTGTTGAAATTAAAAGGAGAGATAGTAATGAAATAGAATTAATAAAGATAAAAGATTTAAGAAGTTTTTATAAAATATTTTGAGTCTGTTTTGCGTGTGGTTTTGCGTCAGCTTCGCGACTATATTATCGCTAAATCGACGCAAAATAGAACGCCAAGCTGACGCGAAATAGCAATGCTATTTAATTTTAAGACTTTTTCAAAAGATTTGGGGATTGATTTGGGCACTGCCAATAGTTTGGTTTATGTTTCCGGCCAAGGCATTGTGATCGCCGAGCCGTCTATTGTCGCCATAAATCAAAAAACCGGTCAAGTTTTAAGCGTTGGCGAAGAAGCTAAAAGAATGGTCGGTCGCACTCCGGGTTATATTTCCGCAATCTATCCTTTAACCGGCGGAGTTATTTCTGATTTTGAAGTGACGGAACAAATGCTCCGTTATTTTTTTGACAAAGTGAAAAGCGGCGGCAAAAATATTTTTTCCATAAGGCCGAAGGTGGTGGTCGGGGTTCCCTGCGGAGTAACCGAAGTAGAAAAAAAAGCGGTGGAAGACGCGGCGTTGTCCGCCGGCGCGGGAAAAGTGTTTTTAATAGAAGAGCCGCTTGCCGCGGCTATTGGAGCGCGGTTGCCCATAGAAGAATCTCACGGAACGATGATAATTGATATCGGCGGAGGCACGGCTGAAATTGCTGTTATTTCTTTAGGAGGCATTGTTTTAGCGAAGAGTTTAAGAGTGGCGGGCAATAAATTAACCGACGATATTGTAAGATACGTCCGCGAAGAATTTAAGCTTTGCATCGGCGAACCTACAGCCGAAGCCGCGAAAAAAAATATCGGCTCAGCTCTTGTTAAAAATGGAGACCGCGAGCAAATGATTATTCGCGGCAGAGACTTAACCACCGGCTTGCCGAAAGAAATGACCATGACATCGGTTGATGTTTACCTGGCGATGGAAAAATCAATAAAATCTATTATTAATACCGTTAAATCAACCATCGACGAGACGCCGCCGGAATTAGTCGCCGATATTATGACATCCGGAATTTATGTTTCCGGAGGAGGCGGCATGCTCAAAGATTTAAACTTGCTTTTGTCAAAAGAAACTCAAGTGCCGGTTAAAATTATTGACGATCCTTTAACTGCCGTCGTAAGAGGCGCGGGCATCGTGGTAGAAAATATTAATAAATTAAAAGGAGTGCTTTTAGACATCGACCATCAAAGGGAAATAAGAGAATAAATAAAATATTAAATTTAGAAAATAGTAAATAGCAAGCAGAAAACAGAAGCGTAATTTTTTTCTATTTTCTATTTTCTATTTTCTTGTGCCTCGTATCATAATTGGATTATCCGCAATAGTTTTATTGGTTATGCTGCTGTTGTTTAATTTTGAATATCCGCGTCCTTTTGGGCGCTTTTTGATTGGATTGAATAATTTAAAAAGCGCGCGAAATCAAGAAATAAATAATTTAA
>CAYTHZ010000010.1:0-20182 GCA_964437745.1 uncultured Candidatus Saccharibacteria bacterium | reverse complement strand
TTACGAAACGCCGATAAAAATTAGCAATGTGTTGCCGATGTGCTCATCAAGTACAGATTATTGCTTTTTTGCTCAAAAGCCGTCAGTTTGTCTTTCAAAAGTTGTTTTTGATTGACAAAAAGTTTGTTTTTCGCGGACTAACCCCTAAAATTTGGACAACTGCCACAGAGTGGATTTAGGAGCTATTGTTTGATAAAATAGCGGCATATGAAAAAAAAGAACATTCCCCGGCCAGTTAAAGGCCCAGCTGGTTCTGGAATATTTAAAGGGCCTCAAATCAAAAACAGACATCTGTGGGGAAAACGCCATTTATCTCAATCTCTTTGGCAAATGGATAAAACAATTTGAAAGATTTGGAAATTAAAGAGCAAATAGAAAATATCCAGCAGGACTTTCCGTATTGCGGAAATCTGCCCATAACCGCGGAACTTAAAAGACAGGGCAAAAACATTAACAAAAAGAAAATTCAGAATCAAAACAACATTACGGAAAGTTTCTTCAAAACATTGAAATACAACGAGGTTTATCTCAACGAATGCGGCGATTTAAGCGACGCGAAAGAGAATATTGAAAACTTCATTGAGATTGTCTGCCATAAACGGCGGCCGCATTCTTCATTGGGCTATGCTCCGCCGGAAGAATTTGAAGCCCAATTTGTCGAAAATATATTAACAAAGAAAAATTATCAAACAACGGCTCCCGTGATTTTCCACTTTATAAATTGACCAAAAGTTGTTGGAAAACAGGGGTCAGCGCGCTTGCCATTTTTATTCTTAATAAGGTCAATATTTTCAAAAGTTTGCGTTTGGAAATATTCACTCTGCCAAGAATAACATTAGTGGAATGTTCCAAAATAAATTCCTGGATTATTTTTCGCAAAAGTTCGCGGTCGATCTTTGGGTTAGAACTTTTGGGAGTAAAAATGTGTTGACAATGAATACATTTAAGCCGACCATCTCTAATTGTCCAGGATTTATTTTTGTCGCACTTGGGACATCTATATACTAACTTGGGCATAGTTTTTTAAAATCGCGCCACGACTAAATTATACTATTTTGGTACGATTTTTGAAACTTTGCCCCAAAATCTATGAACAAGAAATTTATTTGGATAATTGTAATTATAATTATGGCCATTCTCATCAGCATGAGCGCATATGTTATATTGAATCAACAAAATGTTATGTTGAATCAACAAAGACCGTCGCCGCTGCAAACGATTACCAATTTTAGAGAGTGCGCCCAAGCAGGTTACCCGGTTGGGGAATCATATCCGAGACAATGTTGGACACCCGATGGCGGACATTTTGTTGAAGAGGTAGAACAAAACACGCATCCCGCTTCTGGTCAAGTTATAATTTCTGGTGAAATAACCTCCTGCTTACCAAAATCTGGACAGGGGGGACAGACCCTAGAATGCGCGATGGGACTTAAGGGGATAGATGGTCGGTATTACGGATTAAAAAATCTTTTCAAGCTTGACCCCGAATACAAATTTTCTGTAGACGGATTGCGAGTTGAAGTGTCCGGTATATTTAGTCCTGAAGAAATGAAGGGACCCGATGGTAATAGATATGATGTGGTAGGTGTGATTGATATAACTTCTATAAAAGAAGTTGGGAATTAGGGCGCTTAATCAGAGAATTTGCCGCCAAGCTCGGCAGAGCCGATCAATCCTGCAAAGAGGGTTAAAAAAGCTTGAAATCGTCCTTTCTGCTTCCGTTTCAAAACAAGGTGTGCGGAAGGGGAATTCGGGGGGAATTCCGCCCGTCAAGCCCGTTAATGAAATTGGTTCGGATATTTTCAAATACATACCGAAAAAATTTCGCTTCACTTATTTTTTCGGGAGTAGTTGGTAATTTGTAATTGGTAATTAGGGTTAGGAAGAAATTTATAGTGGGAGTGAAATTTTTCCTAAGGAAGCGAAAAATTTTCAAATCGAATTTTTAATTTCCTAAACTTCATGGTATTATTAAGATGTAGCAGCGTTATTTTTCAATTATAAAAATGAAAAAGACATTATTTTTTGGCGGGAAAAATCATAAGCCGGATATCCGCAAGCTTAAGGATTTTAAAGAAGTAATTTATGATAAGAAATGGCTGGAGAAAACCCCTTCTAATTTTGAGGCTTATTTTATGTATCGGGGATTGGCAAAAAATAAAGAAGATAAGGAAAAAATGGAGAAAGCGGGCTTGCGATATGACATTACGATTATTCCGTCAAAAAGTTTCGGGCTGGAATTTCCAAAAACAATGGGGCATTACCATAGCTTTCCTTTGGCAAGCTCTTTCAGTTATCCTGAGGTTTATGAAGTTTTAAGCGGCAAGGCGATGTATCTTTTACAAAAAATAGACGATGATAAAATTACGAAAATAACGGCGATAAAAGCGAATAAGGGCGATAAAGTGATTGTCCCGCCTAATTATGGGCACATCACGGTTAATGTCGGAAAAATCGATTTGAAGATGTCAAATTGGCAGGCGTTGGCGACAAGGGCGGATTATAAATCTATTTTGGATAAAAAAGGCGGAGCTTATTTTGCCATAAAATTAGGAGGCAATAGGATAAAATTGATTAAAAATGAAAATTACGGCCGCCTGCCGGAAATTAAATTTTCCAATCCGGCGAATTATTTTTTCCAAAGCAGGAAAACAACCTATGATTTTGTTGACAATTTGGAAAAGCTGGAATTTTTGAAAAACCCTTCCAAATTCAAAAATCTTTGGAATCGGCTGGAGGAATAAGGCAAGCGGCGGAGCCGGGCAAATGATTCCGCTGGAATTTGCCGCGCCGCGGTGGCGGAACTGGCAGACGCGCGCGGTTCAGAGCCGCGTAGGAGCGATCCTGTGGGAGTTCAAATCTCCCCCGCGGCATTGATAAAAAACAATAAGATAAAATATTAAAAGTTGATTTTAAAAAAACTCGTCCCGCTTTTGGCGGGACGAGTTTTTTGCTTTGATTAACCGATTGTTTTGAGATATTTTTTAAATTTTTCTCCTATTTCTTTGTGTTTCATAGCCAGCTGAACGGTTGCACGCATAAAACTTAATTTATTTCCGCAATCGTATCTTTTTCCTGAAAGTTCCAATCCGTAAACTTCGCCTTTGGATTTGATGAATTTTTTGATGGCGTCCGTAAGATATAATTCTTTTCCGTTAAATTTTTTTTCTTTTTTTAGGCGGCGGAGGATTTGGTAAATGCTTGGCGGTAGCATGTAGGCGCCGATAACCCCTAAATTAGAGGGAGCGTTTTTTGGTTCGGGTTTTTCCACAATATCGTTTATTTTATAAACATTTTCTTGGCGGAATTTTATTTTTTTCGGAGCAATCCCGACAATGCCGTATTTTGATATGTCCGATTCTGGCACTCGCTCTATTAATAATACCGCCGGCCAATTTTTTTGCGATTTTCCAATACTTGCCTTTTGATAAAAATCAATCATTTTTTTGAAAACAGGCGGATCATCCATAACAACGTCATCGCCGAAAGCGACCGCCACCGATTCATTTTCGGCAACCAAATGGTCCGCGGCTAAAAGCGCGTCGCCGACTCCGCCCATCTCTTTTTGCCTTACAAAACTAAATTTGGCTAAATTGTCTATTTTTTTAATTTCCTTTAAAATTTCTTTTTTTCCGCCTTTTTCAAGCAAGTTTTCTAATTCCGGATTGCTGTCAAAATGATCTTCCAGCGATTTTTTGTATCGGTTGGTGACGAAAATAATATTGTCCAGCCCGGATTTGGAGGCTTCTTCAACTATGTATTGCACCACCGGCTTATCAACCAGACAGAGCATTTCTTTGGGTTGGGATTTGACCGCCGGCAAAAATCTGGTGCCGAATCCCGCCACTAAAATAATAATTTTATTAACCCTCATTTTTTATAAGCCGTTTCAAAAACACTACGAAACATTGTTATGCTATAACACAACACAGATTAAAAGCATGTATTTTTTGAAACAGCCTTGTTATTTATAAAATTGGAGCGCGTTTGAATTTTGATTTGTAAACGGCTGAAATAAATTTTTTATTGCCGTTGTTTTTTGGTCGCCAAAAATATTAGCCATTAAGTTGCTTGGCTTTGAAATCCATGGCCAAAAATAAATGAATGTTCCCATTATTATCACTAATAAAATTATAACGATTGCGCGATCCATAATAAGCAGAATTAAAAACGAAAAATAAGAATTTTTAATTATTTTGTCAGATTTTTAGTTTTTAATTCAACAATAGCGCCAATTTTTCCAGTTGTAATCTGGGATTTACATTGGTGTTTTCTATTAAATTTTTTGTTTTTAAAAAATTGCGCAAAACGTCAGCAGAGCCACGGTCGGCTTTTTCGATTAAATCGCTTCTTAGTATGAAAAGCGATTCGTCCAGAAATTGTTTGATTTTCTGCGAGTCGGCGCTTATTTTTTCAATAAAAGAAAACTCTTCTTTTATCCCGCTTTTAAAAAATGTTTTTAATTCTTCCGTATTTTTCTTAAACTCTTTTAAATTGTTTTTCAACCATAACGCCCTTCCTATTTTCCCGGCGGAAAAATCCGCTATGGTTTTCAAGTCGCGCGCTGGCAAATCGCAATTTTCGGTTAAAAAATTATTGATTAATTGGTCTGGAATGGGCCGAAAAAGTATTTTATTAAGGCGCGATTTTATGGTGGAGAGAATTTTTTCTTCAAGATGAGTGGTTAAAATAATTAAAGAATCCGGAGGAGGCTCTTCTATTGTTTTTAAAAGGGTGTTTTGCGCTTCAATATTTAAGCAGTGAGCGTCGTTTATAATAACGATTTTTTTGTCTAAAATCTGCGGCCTGATGCTTAAAAAAGAAATTATCTCTATAGCTTGCCCGATTTTGATTTGTTTTGAGTCGGGGTTTTTTTCAGTGATTAATACATCTGCGGGAAAATTTTCCGTTGGCGCCAGCCCATTGTTTTCGGCTATTTTTCCGACAAGTTGTCTGGCAAAATATAATTTGCCGATTTCATCTTCTCCAGAGAAAAGATATCCGTGAGAAAGCCCGTTGTTTTTTAAAAGATGGTCAAAATACTCGGATATTTTTTTATGAAAGATTGCCGCAGTCATATTTTTTGCTTTATTCTTGTTTTTTAGCCAGCTTTTTTATTGTAATTGTTTTAATTTTATTATTTTTAGTTTTAATTATTAAATTTTTTAAGCCGGCGTTGATTATTATTCTTTGGCACAAAAGACACGGATGCGACTCGGCTAATTTTCCGGTTTTAGCTTCTATCCCGGCAATGTAGATATTTCCGCCCAAAACTGAAACTCCCGCCCTGGCGGCATTGATGATAGCGTTCATTTCGGCGTGCGCGGAGCGGCACAATTCATAACGTTCGCCGGAAGGGACATTCAGCTTTTCGCGATGGCAATATTTTTTTTCTAAACAATCTTTTACTCCCCGCGGAGCGCCGCAATATCCCGTGGCGATTATCTGGTCTTCTTTGACAATGATCGCTCCGTATTTTCGGCGTAGGCAGGTGGCTCGAGACGCGACATCTTGGGCGATATTTAAATAATATTCTTCTTTGGACGGCCTCATATATTAGAAAATAGAAAGCAGTAAGTAGCAAGTAGAAGATGGGAATATGATTTTTTGTGGGCTGATTTATGATTGGGTTATTTTAAACAATTCACAAGCGTTTTTAAAAGTTTTTTCGGCAACGGTTTCAAAATTCAAATTTTTAATTTCCGCGATTCTTAAAGCGACATATTTTACGTAAACAGGTTCATTGCGCTGTCCTCTAAACGGCGCGGGCGCAAGCCATGGGCAGTCTGTTTCTATCAAGATTTTATCCAGCGGAGTTTCTTTTATTACCTTATCATAACTTGAGGAATAAGTAATAATGCCCGTAAATCCGAGCAAGAATCCAATTTCCAGATATTTTTTTGCCTGCTTGGCGTTGCCGGAGAAGCAATGAATGACTCCGGTTAAAGAATTGAGATTTGAGATTTTTGAATGGAGAATATTTATTAAATCGTCGTGGCTGTTGCGGCAGTGGATAACAAGCGGCTTTTTGGTTTTGCCGGATAAATTTATAAATTCTAAAAATATCGCTTTTTGTTTTTCTTTCTGGTTCTCGCTTGTTAATATTGCGCCATTTTTGTCTTTTTTGTATTCCAGTCCAACTTCTCCCAAGGCGACAACTTTTTTATTTTGCGCCAGGTTTTTATATTTGACAATATCAAAAGCTTCTGTGTTGGCTGGGTGCAAGCCAATTGCGGCAAACATAAAATTCGGGTATTTTTCGGCTATTTCCACGGCTTTTTCGCTTGATTTTAAATCCGAGCCGATATTGTTTACCCGAATATTTTTATTTTGGCATCTTTTTGCGATTTCTTCAAGGCCGCTATCAAATTCTAAAGAATTTAAATGCGCGTGAGTGTCAAAAAGCATACTATTGACATTTTTCATAAAGTTTGGTATTTTTAATTAAATTAAATCTCAGTTAAGAATCACTAAATAATAAATAAGGAGGATAGAATGTTTAAAAAACAAAAAATTTATATTATGGCAGCCGTCGCCTTTTGGGGCGCGGCAATCTATGCCGTTGGTTGGGGACTGATAAGTTGGTTTACTAACACGCCTTCAACCTATCAAGTTTTTTCAATTACCGTTAATCGTTGGGTGGATGTAATTCTTTTTCCTATTTATTTGAATATGATTTTATCGGTCTATTTGTGGTTATTTCCTGTTTTAGAAAAACTGGGAGAGGATTTAGATAATTTTATCACAGGCCTTATCGCAGGCCTTGCCGCAGGTTTTGGCGCAGGTTTTGCCGCAGGCCTTATTGTGGGTTTTGGAGCAAGTTTTGTTGTGGGTCTTGGTGTAAGTCTTGCTGTCTGTTTTGCTGTAAGCTTTGTCGCAGGCCTTATTTATTTAACTAAAAGGGCAGTGGCCCTGCATAAAAAATTTTTAAAAAAATGAAGTAATTATTCATCAGGAGGCGGGTTTTACCCGTCTCTTTTTTTAGAATTTTATTCCGTCTCGTTGGCGCGCGATTTTGTCGGCATTGTAATTTTGGAAAAACCGGCCAATTTTTTGCCTCAAGCGCGCGTAGCCGTCAAAAAGCATTATTTATTTTCGCTTCGGCTTTTGATTTGATATCCAAAATTTCTTTTTTTACGCCGAAGGGATTTTTAATTCCCCGAAAGGAAATCTCCGGACGTTCATTGTTGGTTCCGGCTGTGTAAAAATTTATATTCCCGATATTTACTATTCTTTCAAACACCCCTTGGGTCGCGTCAAAATTTTGAATTTTAAAATATCGAACCGAAGAAGCGCGCCTGCTTATCAAACTGAATGCCTCAATTAATCCGCCATCGGTAATATAGTAAGAATGGACTTTTCTTGAAATTTCCGCCAAACCGATTAGAAGGACGGATGTGATAAAAATCAAGAAAGAAATAACCAATTTTGTTTTAAGATTTTCAACCAAGCCAAAAAATGGAAAAATAACGGCAAAAGACAGCAAGGCGCCGGCCCAAAAATAGTTTTGCCAGAAATGCCATCTGGATGGATGAAGTTTTTGTATTAATTTTTCATTTGGCGAGAGAATATTTTTCATAAGCTTATTATTGAGTAATTAAAAACGCTTTTTATTGATATGATGATAAGAAATTTCCAATTTTTAATTTCGAATCAATTTTAAATAAATGAATTTTAAAACAAGTTTCGAATTTCAAAATTCTGATTTGATTTAAAATTCAAAATTAGAAATTTAAAATTTGGTATGGAAATTGTAAATTAAAAATAAATTCCAAATTTTAACTCAAGATTATTTTAATCTCGGAAACAATTGGTTTTCCAGCGGTTTAATTATTATTTTCCGGACTGGCTGTTTCTTTATTTCTTTTTCTATTTCCGGCCAATTTTTATAATTAAAGCATTCTAATCCCAGAGATTCTAATATTTTTTTGGATGTTTCCGGCATAAAAGGCTTTAAATACAAGGCGATTAAAAAAATATGTTCGGCGACATAAGCCAAAGACTCTTTTTTTGTTTCGGATTTTTGCCATATTTTTTCATCATTGATTTTTTTGTCTATGGCGGCCGAAAAAGATTTTGCCATTAGCGCGAAGTTAAAAATATCTGCGCAGTCGGATGATTTTTTCCATCGTGTTGCTGTGGAAAGATTGATTTCGAGACTGTTTGTCGCCGGATTTTTTGCGACAATTCCGATAAACCTGCTGACAGCGTTGCCAACTCCGTTTACTAATTCAGAATTGTATTTTTCCGCTATTAAATCACGGGAGATATCCCCGTCATTCCCGAAAGGAACGAGTGTGGCTAAAAGGTAGCGAGTCGCGTCGGCCCCGTATTTTAAAAGCAATTCTCCCGGCCAAATAACGTTTCCCAAAGTTTTGCTTATTTTTTGCCCGTTTAGGCTGAAAAATCCGTGAGCGAAAATTTTTTTGGGGAGAGGAATATCAAGCGCTAAAAGCAAAGATGGCCATATAGTAGAGTGAACCCTTAAGATATCTTTTGCCATTAATTGGATATCGGCCGGCCAGAAGATAAGTTTTGAGTTTTGAGTATTGAGATTTGAGTGTTGAGAATTTTGATTCGGGCCTTCCCATCCGATTCCTGTTAAATAATTTAAAAAAGCGTCTACCCAAACATAGCAGGTATGCTCTATATCAAACGGCAAAGGAATGCCCCATTTAACATTTTTTCGGGAAATAGATATGTCTTCTAGCGGTTGCGATTTTAAAAAACTTAAAATCTCTCTTTTTTTTGATTCGGGGCTTATTTCCAGCTTGTTTTTTTTGATAGCATCAACGAGTTTATTTTGAAACTGCGACATTTTGAAAAAATAAGTCTCTTCGCGCATTATTTCCGGCTCTAATTGATGATCCGGACATTTTCCGTCTTTTAAATCAGTCTTTGTTTTATACTGCTCGCATCGCCGGCAATATAGCCCCTCGTAAAATCCTTTATAAATGAAATTTTTATCATAAAGATATTGAAGGCAGGATTTTACCGCTTGAATATGGTTTTCATCGGTGGTGCGGATGAAATAGTCGTAAGAAATTTCTAATTTTTCCCAAACATCTTTAAACTCGCCGGCTTTGATGTCGCAGAATTGTTGCGGAGCCATCCTGGATTCTTTGGCAGCTTCTTCTATTTTGGCGCCGTGCTCATCCGTTCCCGCGAGAAAAAAAACATCGTTTCCTAAAAAGCGCTGGTGCCGGGCAATAATATCGGCCATTATGGTAGTATAGGCGTTCCCGATATGGGGCTTGTTATTTACATAATAAATAGGAGTGGTTATATAAAACTTAACCATAAATTAAGCAATAATTTTCAACAATTTTACAAATCAATGTTTATTATATCATTTTCCGAAATATTATTATTTTTTGCCCAGCCGTAATTGGTTTCTATTACCCAATCTATTTTTCCTGGAGAGATTACGGTTGTCAAGCCGCTGTTAATTGAAGGCAAGCTGTCAATTTTAATAATTTTTTTATCTTTTATCCAGATGATATCAAGGGGTATAAATGTGTTTTTGTTCCAAAAAGTTGCTTTTTGCTCCGGTTCAAAAATAAACAACATCCCCCTATTTTCTTCAAGATAATTTACGTCCATCAGTCCCTTTGTTCTTTTTTCGCCTGTGTTTGCGATTTTTACAATAATTTCTTTGTCCTTGATGCGAATTAATTTTTCATCGTTTGGCGCGATATTTTCGCTCTCGGATTTTTCTTGTTGATTGCCGGATATTTTAACTGGAAAATTATTTTTTTCACCTTTTCCAATTGTTGGTAAAATATAAAAAATAAAAAAAATGCCGATCACGATCAAACACGATATAAAAACAACCCATTTTATTTTTTGAGAAAAATAGCGCGCCATTGTCAAAAAATTTTAATTATGGTTATAATTAAGTTATGGAGGATAATATTTTAAGGATTATTCCAAATAATCAATCTTCTTTTGAAAACGATGAATCGCTTAACAACGGTTCTATTTTAGATTTTAGCACTTTTTACGGCAATTGTCTTGAGGGCGATTTAGAAAACGCGCCCGTTGTCCGATTGGCAAATGATGGTCCCGCAGATGCAGCTGCGGGCGCGGAAATTGGCCTGCCCGAAGAACATAAAAGAGAGATTGCTTCGTTTGACGAACACAAAGACGATATCCAAGTCGCAAAAGAACAGAAAGATGATATTCAAATTATTGAAGAGCCAAAAAGAGAAATTGTGGAAAAGGTGGAAAAGAATGATGAAAAAGCAAGCCAAAACAAAGAAAATCCGTCCGCTTATAATTTGTCCGTTAAAGAGCCTGTATTTTATTTAGAAACGGAAAAAGTTAAGCCCAATCCTTATCAGCCGCGGCGGCATTTTAATCCCGAAGCTTTAAATGAGTTGGCAGAATCAATCAGGGAATTCGGCATTCTCCAGCCTTTAGTGGTAAGCCGCATAAGCGAGCCAACTGAATGGGGTGAAAAAGTGGAATATCAGCTTATTGCGGGAGAAAGAAGGCTCTTGGCGGCCAAATCAATAGGCATAGAAAGAGTGCCGGCCATTGTGAAGGACAATCCCAGCGAGCGGATGAAGCTGGAAATGGCAATTATTGAAAATCTTCAAAGAAGCGATTTAAACGCTATTGAAATGGCAAGGGCTTTTGCCCGGCTGGCGGATGAATTCGGGCTGGCGCAACGCGAAATAGGATTAAAGGTTGGAAAAAGCAGAGAATCTGTTGCCAATACAATGCGGCTTTTGCAGCTGCCTTTTGAAGCGCAAAAAGCTTTAATAGACGGAAAAATTTCCGAAGCGCACGCGCGAGTGATTTTAACCGTTTCTAATCCGGAAAAACAAAGGGCGCTTTTGGGAGAGACTCTGACTTTCGGATTGTCTGTGCGCGAACTGCAGTCTTTGGCGGACAGGTTTTTTCCCAGAGCCGAAAGCCAGCAGAAAATATCCGGCGAGCCGGTGAAAGATATACATTTAAGGCAAGCGGAAGTTCATTTAGCCCAGGCTTTATCTTTGCCGGTGTCTATTAATAAAAAAGGCGGAAGAGGAAGGGTGGTAATTAATTTTGCCACCGAAGAGGATTTTAAAAATATTCTTAATAAATTGGGAGTGCGGGAAATTTAATTTGAAATTAAAATGGTTTGTTAAAAATCCCCGCTTTGCCAAATGGTAGAGCGGGGATTTATATTTTCACCGTTATTCCATCGGCGATTCTATTATTTTATAGTTTATTTCTCCAACTTCTTTTATTCTTTTTATTTTTATTATTAATTTCTCTATTTTTTCGCGATCGGATAAATCGCAGCGGATAGTGATTCCCGGCAATCTACCTATAGGCTTGGTGCCAATGCTTAAAATATTTATTTTGTTATTGCTTAAAATTCCGCTGATTTCTTTTAAAATCCCGGGCCGATCGCGGCTTACTATAATTTTAACCTCCGCGATTTTTTTAGAATTAATTTTTATTTTATATTTTTTTCTTAAAGCCTCTTTTATCTTTTCCTGCGCCGAAGCGGTTTTGACAAACGACAACCATGCTTCAGACGGCTTTTTATTTTTTTGAGTTAAAATTTCCACTATTTGGCCGGAGATTAATTCTTGGTCCAAGGGGCTGATTTTTCCGTCTATTTTAGCTCCGGAGCAGGAATTGCCGATTTCGGTATGGATGACGTAGGCAAAATCAACGGGCGTCGCGCCCCTGGGTAAATCAATCACTTTTCCGTGAGGCGTGATGGCAAAAATTCTGTCTTTTAAAAACTCTATTTTTAAAGATTCTAAAAATTGTTCGGGGTTGTCTATTTTTTTTTGCCAATCTCGTAATTCAATTATCCACTTCGCCTCGGCTTTGGGAACATAAGCCACGCCTCTTTTTAAATAATATTTTTGATGCTTGTGCTCGGAATAAAACCAATGGCTTGCCAGCCCGTTTTCCGCGCGCTCGTGCATTTCCCAGGCGCGGATTTGAATTTCCACTATTTTATTTTTCTCGCAAAAAACGGAAGTATGCAGGCTTTGATAGCCGTTGGGCTTTGGAAGAGCGATGTAGTCTTTTATTTTTCCGGGCAATGGCGGCCAATATTTATGAATCATTCCTAAAACAGCGTAGCATTCTTCAAGACTATTAACGATGATTCTTACGGCGACAATGTCAAAAATTTTGTCAAAATCCATTCCATACCGGAGCAGTTTCTTGTAAAGACTGTAATAATGCTTTACTCTATAATGGATTTCCGCGGAATGAACCCCGTTTTCTTTAAGCCGCTCTTTTAAAACTGGGATAATTTTTTCAATATAAATCTTTCCGTCCCGAATTTTGTCTTCCGCCGATTCTTTTACCCATTTATATTCTTCCGGGTAGACAATGGGAAACGCCATATCTTCCAAGTCGCCGGAAAACTTTCCTATGCCCAGCCGATACGCCAAAGGAGCGTAAATTTCCAAAGTTTCCAAAGCTATTCTTTTTTGGTCTGCCAAAGGCAAGCTGTTGATTGTGGATATATTATGAAGCCTGTCGGCGATTTTAATAAGTATAACCCTGATGTCTTTCGCCATTGATAAAGTTAATTTTTTGAGATTTTCCGATTGCGCGCTAATATCTCTGTGGCCGCCTCTGCCTAAATGGGTGATTTTTGTGACGCCGTCAACTAAAAAAGCTATTGTTTCGCCGAATTCTTTTTTAATGTCCTTTGGCGTAAATTTTGTGTCTTCAGCAACATCGTGAAGCAAAGCTCCCGCTATGCTTGCGGTATCCAGCCCCATTTCTAAAATATAAAAAGCGACCATTAAAGGGTGCGTTATATATGGCTGGCCGTCAGCTCGCTTTTGGCCGTTATGAGCGGCTTGGGCGAAATTAAAAGCCTTTTCAATCAAGCCAAGATCATAAATTTTTCCCTCCGGATCTATTTTTAAAATTTTCTGTTTTAATCTTGGAAAATCCATAATATAATCCACAAATAGCAACGAATTTAATTACGAATATCAACAAATTTTTATATTTTTTCCACAATTGTAATTCGTCCGCCTTAAATCCTAAATTTTTGTACCAGCTTTAAGCTTCAAAGTTTTGAGCTTTGACGCCAACTTGGCAAATTGTTATATTTTTTGATTTCAGCCATTTGGCTATTTTTTAAGTTTATGATTTTGGCAATCTTTATTGCTGCATCTTTCGGTCCCATTAGAGGCTTTTGTTGCCAACAAACCGGTGGGTGATGAAATTAATTCGCCTTTAATGGCTGCGCCTCTGACGGGATTAGTTCCTTGCATCATTAAAGAGCCGCATAGTTTACAGGTTTTGGGTTGGCCGGTTTTTTCGTCTATTATCGGCCGCGATTTCATTATAAAATTACAGTCCGGATAGTTGGAGCATCCGTAAAAAATCATTCCTCTTTTCCTGTTGCGTCTTGAAATAATATCTCCTATTTTACACTTTGGACATTTAATTCCTGTTTTTGCTTTTTCCGCTTCTTCGGGGCTGGTTTTAACAAATTTGCACTTAGGGTAGTTGGAGCAGGCGATAAATTTTCCGAATCTGCCTTCGCGCTCCACCAATTTCCCCGTTTTGCATTTTTGGCACATTTCTCCGGTTTCTTTTGGGCCGGCTATTTCCGAACCGTCCATCTTTAAGGCGCCCGGGCATTTGGGGAATTCTTTACAGCTTAAAAATTTTCCGGTCCGCGATAATTTTATCACCATCGGACCGCCGCATAGCGGGCACTTTTTGTTGGATTCTCCCAGATTGGTGATTTTTTCGGCGGTCTTGTCCTTTTCTTTTACTTCCTTTTGGAACGGGCCGTAAAAATCCGAAAGCATTTTCTCGTATTTCATTTTTCCCTCGGCGATTTCGTCCAGCTCGTTTTCCATTTCCGCGGTAAAAGAGTCGCTGATGTATTTAGCAAAGTTTTTTTCCAGAAAACCGCTCACAACCTCGCCGGTGTCCGTGGGTTTTAAGCTCCTTCCGTCTTTTGTCGCATATCCTCTGCCGAGGATTGTTTTAATAATTGAAGCGTAGGTGGAAGGCCTTCCTATTTCCCGTTTTTCCAGCTCTTTAATAAGGCCGGCTTCGGTATATCGGCCGGGAGGTTCGGTTTGTTTAATTTCACTTTTAATTTCTAAAAGATTTAAACTGTCGCCTTGATTTAATTTTGGCAATTCCACGTCCTCGCCGCGCGCCGCAGTATCTGCCGCCAGCCAGCCGTCAAAGACAACGATGCTTCCGGTTGCGGAAAAATCCGGAATCTCTTGTCCCTTGTCTCCTGTCCCTTGTCCCTTGTCTCTTGTTCCCTGTTTCCTATCCCTTATTCCTTGTCTCTCGTCCCCCGTCTCTTGTCTCTCGCCTACGATATTGGCGGAAATTTTTGTCCTTGAAATTTTAGCATCTGCCATTTGACAGCTTATTGTCCTTTGCCATATTAGGCGGTAAAGTTTGTCTTGTTCTTCATTGGCGCCGGCTTTGTGCTTTTTGATGTCGGTTGGCCTTATGGCTTCGTGGGCTTCTTGGGCTGTCTTGCTTTTAGTTGCGTAAGTTTTTGGGGAAACATATTCTCCGCCGAATTTTTTTTCTATTTCTTGATAAACCGACGGCAGAAATTCTTTGTTTAAATTAACGCTGTCGGTTCTCATATAGGTAATCAACCCCTGTTCGTAAAGTTTTTGCGCTACCATCATTGTTTTTGAAGGAGCAAATCCCAGGCGCGAGCTTGCCGTCTGCTGCAATGTGGAAGTGATAAAAGGCGGCTTGGGCGATCTTTTGACTTCGGTTTCCGCAACATCAATTATTTTCCAAGAATTTTCTTTGGCTATTTTGATAATTCTTTTTGCTTCCGCTTCATCTTTCGGCTGCTTTTCGCAAGTAAGAATTATTTTATTTTCGGCGGTTTTTTTCGTGAGGTCTGCGCGCGTCTGTGTATTGGCAAGCGCAAACTCGCCAACAATTACCCAATAACTTTCCGGGACAAAGGCCCGGATTTCCCGCTCCCGCTCCATTATAATGCGCAAAGCCGGGGACTGCACCCGGCCCGCGGATAATCCATAACGGACTTTTTTCCAAATTAAGCCGGATAGATCATAACCAACCAGCCGGTCTAGAATTCGGCGCGCTTCTTGGGCTTTTACTAAATCCATGTCAATTTCCCGCGGATGCGTTAAGGCTTCTTTTACCGCAGACTCGGTGATTTCGTGAAAAACAATGCGCTTAACAGCTTTGAGCTTTGAGCTTTGAGCTTTGAGTTTATCTAAATCCAATATTTGGGCGATATGCCAGGCAATAGCTTCTCCCTCTCTGTCCGGATCCGTGGCTAAAATAACCTCGTCGGATTTTTGCGCCAAATTTTTTATTTCATCTATTGCTTTTTCTTTGCCTTTGATAATTTCATAGCGCGGCTTAAAGCCCGCCGCAATATCAACGGCGTCTTTGTTGCTTTTCGGCAAATCCCTAATATGGCCAACACTGGCTTTTATTTCATAATTTCCCTTGAGATATTTGGAAATTGTTTTGGTTTTTGTCGGAGACTCAACGATTAAAAGATTCATTTTTTTAGAATTCTAAAATTAAAATTTCGGCTAAATTTTATTTTTTTGCGTAATTTTTAAACTATTTTATACCTTCCTCCGCTGTTTTTTATATACCCTTTCATTTCTAATATAGAAAGAATAGCAATAATATCTTTGGCGTCAATCTGGGAAATTCCAATAATTTTTTCCAATTCTAACTCTTCGCCGTTCTCATTTAAAATTTTGAAAATTTTTTCTTCTTTTTCGCCGTCAAAAATCCTTATTTTTTCTTCTTTGGTTGTTTCAAATTTCAGGTTTAATCCGGGTTGATTTTTAAATTCCTCTAAAATGTCTTCTGCCGAGGTTATCAACTTTGCTCCCTTTTTGATTAAATTATTTGAACCAGCGGAATTTTTGGAATTAATTTGTCCCGGCAGGGCGAAAACTTCGCGATTTTGTTCCAGGGCGAATCCGGCCGTAATTAAAGCCCCGCTTTTTTCCGGCGCTTCAATAACTATAAGCCCTTTGGAAAGCCCGCTGACAATCCTGTTTCTTTGAGGAAAATGAAAGGGCAAGGCCGGAGCGTACAATGGGTATTCGGAAATTAAAGCCCCGTTTTTTTCTATAATATTTTCCGCCAATTTTTTATTAGTTGGCGGATAAATATCATTAAGCCCGGAACCTAAAACTGCCAATGTCGGACTGCCGGCGTCGCAGGCCGCTTTGTGCGTCTCGGAATCAATTCCCCATGCCAAACCGCTGATTATTACAACTCCCGCCTTGGCTAAATCATAACTTATTTTGTAAGCCGTTTCTTTGCCGTAAACTGTGGCGCGCCTGGTGCCGACAACGGCCAATCCAAAACCGGAAAATAATTTGTTAATATCGGCTTCTGTTTTAATATACAGCCCCAAAGGCGGCCAGGAAATTTCTTCCAAAAGCTCCGGGTATTCGTCATCTTCAAACAAGATTAATTTTAATCCGAACTTTTCCAACTCGGCAAAAGCTTTTTGCGGGTCAATTTTGCTTTTCTTTTCAAAAAAGTCGTTTATGGTTTTGTTTTCGGTTTCCAGATTTTCAAATTTATTTTTATCCGCCAGCCAGGCTTCTTCATAAGAATTAAAATTATCCCTGATTTTAGCCAGAAATGTTAAATTGGATTCCGTGGCTATATTTAAAGCGTTGTAAAAAATATTGTCTTTCATTTAAATTTGGCACATTAAATTAATTGATAACAGAAAATAGTCAAAAAAGCAAATTCGCCGAAACATTGCGAAGATGTTTGTTGAAAAACCAAGATTTGAGTGATATAATTATAGCTATAAAAAAAAAGAATTAACTTTTAATTTTTTATGGTCATTCAGTATTATGGGCATTCTTGTTTTAAAATAACGTCGGGAGATGTTGTTTTGGCTATGGACCCTTATTCAAAGGAAATCGGGCTGACTCCGCCGCGTTTTTCCGCGGATATTTTAACCATCAGCCACGATCATTGCGACCATAATAATCGCGAATCTATTTCCGGCAACCCGTTCATAATTGATATTGCCGGCGAGTACGAAGTTAAGGGAATTTTTATCAAAGGCATTGAGGCGGACCACGACAAGAAAGGGGGGAAAGAAAGAGGTAAAACGATAATTTTCAAATTTGAAGCCGAAGGAATAAAATTCTGCCACATGGGCGATTTCGGGCAAGATTCTCTTACAGAGATTCAGCTGGAAGAAATTGGCGATGTTGATATTCTTTTTGTTCCCGCGGGCGGTTATTTTACTGTCGGTTTTAAGGAGGCCGCAAAAGTAGTTCATCAGCTGGAGCCAAAAATTGTTATTCCTATGCACTACAAAAACCCGCAAACAAAAATAAAGGAGTTGTCGGGCGCGGATTTATTTTTGAAGGAAATGGGAGCCAAAAATATAGAGCCGCAAGACAAATTGGTTATTAAGAAAAAAGATTTAACGGAAGAAAAAACCAGGGTAGTTGTTTTGAAATCATAAGATTTAGAAGTCATCTCAGAAATACCATTAACGTTATTTTTGTTGTCAGCCTGTATTGTTTTAATGGAGTTTCTCGCGAAACCGACGCGAAGCAAAACGCGAAAATTTATTTTTGAGATAGATTTTACTTATAAACTCCGGCGTTAATTTCATAATTGTATTTTCGCAACGAATTTAATTTATAAACACAATATGAACGTCCAAAAAAAGGAAATAACCGAAGAATTGCAGGATTCTTATTTGTCTTACGCTATGTCTGTTATAGTGGCGCGCGCTCTTCCTGATTGCCGCGACGGATTAAAGCCGGCGCACCGTCGCATTCTTTATGATATGTATGAAATGGGGCTTCGGCATACAGCCAAGCATTTAAAGTGCGCCCGCATTGTGGGCGATGTTTTGGGAAATTATCATCCTCATGGAGATCAAGCGGTTTATGATACTTTGGTAAGAATGGCTCAGCCGTTTTCTTACCGGTATCCGTTGATAAACGGCCAAGGCAATTTCGGTTCCATAGACGGAGATTCGGCTGCCGCTTATCGCTATACCGAAGCTAAATTAACTCAGCTTAGCGAAGAAATGTGCAAGGATTTGGAAAAAGAAACGGTGGATTTTGTTCCGAATTACGATGGCCGCGCCAAAGAGCCGGTGGTCTTGCCCGCAGCCTTGCCTCATCTTCTTTTAAACGGTTCTGTCGGCATCGCGGTCGGAATGGCAACCAATATTCCTCCCCATAATTTAAAAGAGGTGATTGACGCGTCGGTTTATTTTGTGGATAACCCGGACGCCGGAAACGATGATTTGCTACAGTTTGTTGTCGGTCCGGATTTTCCGACCGGCGGAATAATATTCGGGAAAAAAGCGATTAATGAAGCCTATTCTGTTGGCAAGGGCACCATTCCTTTAAGGGGAAAAGCCGAAATAGAAGAAAGAAAAAATGAGCAGTTTAATATTGTGATTTCGGAAATTCCTTA
This sequence comes from uncultured Candidatus Saccharibacteria bacterium, assembly GCA_964437745.1. GTDB lineage: Bacteria > Patescibacteriota > Minisyncoccia > UBA6257 > CAYTHZ01 > CAYTHZ01. The sequence goes on along the minus strand of CAYTHZ010000010.1, from coordinate 1,741 downwards.
TCAGGTAAATAAATCAGATTTTTTGGAAAAAATAGCCGCGTTGGTCCAGGATAAAAAAATAGAGGGAATAAAAGATGTCAGAGATGAAAGCGACAAAGACGGCATAAGGATAATTATAGAACTGAAAACCGGCGCAATGCCGCAGAAAGTTTTAAATTGCCTTTATAAATTTACCGATTTACAGAAAGATTTCCACTTGAATCTTTTGGCTTTGGTTGACGGAATTCAGCCCCAAACTCTTTCTTTAAGGGAAATTTTAGCTGAATATTTGAAGCACCGCGAAGTTATTGTCAAGCGCCGGGCGCAGTTTGATTTGAAAAAGGCGGAAGAAAGAGCCCATATTCTTTTGGGTTTATCCCGGGCTTTGCGGCGCATAGACGCTATTATTAAAACTATAAAATCTTCGGCTACCAAAGAAGACGCTCATTCTAAATTAGTAAAAATATACAAATTAAGCGATATTCAGGCTCAGGCTATTTTAGAAATGAAATTGCAGGCGCTGGCGGGATTGGAAAGGAAAAAAATAGACGATGAATTGGCGGAAAAGACGAAGCTTATAGGAGAGTTGAAATCTTTGCTTTCCAGTTCTAAAAAAATTAAAGAATTGATTAAAAAAGAGCTTTTAGAATTGAAAGAAAAATACGGAGACGAGCGCAAGACTAAGGTTGTAAATTCCGGCATAGCTGAATTTAAAGAAGAAGATTTAGTGGCTGCTCAGGAGGCCGTAATTACTTTATCCCGAGACGGATATATCAAAAGATTTTCGCCGGATATTTTAAAAACCCAAAAAAGAGGAGGAAGGGGAATTATTGGATTTCAGAGCAAAGAAGAAGATTTAGTGGTTCATTTCGCAATAGCCAATACTCACGACAATATGCTGTTTTTCACCGACAGGGGGCGTGTATTTCAGACAAAAGCATATGAAATTCCCGAGGCGCAAAGAACCAGTCGGGGAAAATTAATTCATAATTTTTTAGATATTGCCGAAAGCGAAAAAATAAGCGCTATTATCGCTTATGGTAATTCACGGATTAACGCGGATACTGGCAAGAAACAGAGCGTTAATTTGCGGCAATCTGCGTATTTAGTGATGGCTACCAAAGACGGCGTAATCAAGAAAACCGCAATAGAAGACTTTTCTTCGGTCAGGAAATCAGGGCTTTTGGCAATAAAGTTGCGCGAAAGCGATGATTTGCGCTGGGTGAAATTTTCTTCTGGGGATGATGAAATTCTACTGGCTTCTTCTTCGGGAACAGCTATACGATTTTCGGAAAAAGATATAAGGCCGATGTCCAGACAGGCTTCGGGCGTAAAAGGCATGAAAATCGGCAAAGAGGATGAACTTTCGGGGATGGAAATAATTCAGGCTTTATCCAAGGGCAAAGAATTGGAAAATGATCTTTTGATATTGATGGAAAACGGATTCGGCAAAAAAACTAAACTTAAAGAATTTAAAAAACAAAAAAGAGGAGGGCGAGGCATTAAGGCTGCGAAAATTACTTCTAAAACCGGCAAAATGATTTTCGCTAAAATTTTAACCGACGAAGAAGAACTTTTGGCAATATCCAAAAAAGGCCAGATTTTAAAAACCCCGCTTTTTGGAATTTCCCGGCTGGGCCGAGCCACCCAAGGCGTAAGAATTATTAAATTAGAAAAAGAAGACGGATTGGCGGGAGCGGTTTGCTTGTAAAGGGCTTTGTTTCCAAATTTTTATTCCGTTTATCGGGATAAAAATTTGGAA
>CAYTHZ010000009.1:0-20262 GCA_964437745.1 uncultured Candidatus Saccharibacteria bacterium | reverse complement strand
ACACTTAAAAGGATATCATCGCCCATTTTAAGTGTCCATATTTAGACTTTACCCATTTTTTATTATTAAATTTATCAATGTTGAAATTTATCCGTTTTGGGCAGAAAACCATTACCCCGCCCAACAAATCATCAGTCGATAAGAAGAGTCAAACCTCCAACCTTTGCTTTACAAAAGCATTGCCCCCACCTGCCAAAACCACAGCCAACGGGTCGGATTTGAACCGACGACCTGCTTATCCCGTTACAAACGCCGAATAGCCGAGGGCGAGATTCGAACTCGCGGCCTACTGTTTACAAAACAGTTGCTCTACCGCTGAGCTACCTCGGCGCTTGTAACGAGACTGTCGCAAAACAGTTGCTCCCTGCCCCGTAGTCAGCTTTGCTGTGCCACCGAGGCATCGCTGAAATATTTAGGCAATTAACGAAATTATTTTAATCGAAATTCCTATAATTATTGTCCTTCCCGTTTTTTATTTTTCGCTTTTTAATCAAAATTTTTTTGATTCAATTTTCGGCAGCTTCTTTGCTAGTTTCTTTTTGCTTCTCGCCGGCTTTGGCGGAAAAATAATCAGAAGCATTATTATAACCATTAGCCTGCGTTTTCTTAATTAAAATTTTTTTTTGCTCCGCAAGACGCGCCAAAGCGCGCGATAAATAATTTTCTATTTTCAAAACCAAAATATTGATTTTCCGCAACCAATATTCCAAAAATTTATTTGTCGCGATATCCCAATCCTCCAGTGATTTACCAAAAATTTTTTTTTTCGGAATAAAAGATTTTTCTTCCTTATTGAAAATTTTTAATTGCTCTTCATCAGCATTCGCTTCGGGAATTTTTCTTGCCAAAATAAAAATGGCTGCGGACAAACAAACAATTATAATTATGGATCCAATAAAATTAAACACGTTTATTGCCGATGGACGCTAATTATCAAAAAATGGTTAATCAGCGAAAATCCGCTTTTAAATTTCGTATCTTGAAAATTTTTCCAAAATAATGTTTTCTCCAGTTTGAGCAATGCAACTTTTAATCAACTCATCTATAGTTTGGTCAGGATTTTTAATATACGATTGGCCAAGCAAGCATATCTCCTGTAATCTTTTATTCAACTTGCCTTCCACTATTTGATTGATTATTTTTTCCGGTTTTCCCGAACCTTCTATTTCTTTTTTGTAAACAGCCAAAAGGTCGTTTTTGATATTTTCAGGAACATCATCCGCTCTAACGTATTCTGGCGACATTGCCGCAATGTGCATCGCTATATTATGAGCCAATTCTTTAAACAACTCATTTTTTGCCACAAAATCAGTTTCGCATCTTAAATCTAAAAGGACGCCCACTTTTGCTCCAGTATGAATATACGCATCAATTAAACCGGACTTTGTCTGACGGACGGATTTTGCGACGGCCTTTAAAATGCCTCTTTGGTATAACAATTCTTTAGCTTTTAAAATATCGCCACCCGCCTCTTCTAGAGCCCGCTTGCAATCCATGATAGAAACTCCTGTTTCTTCGCGAAGTTGTTTAACTAAAAAATTATCTGCCATAAAAACTAAAATAGATTCTAAAAATTTTAAAAGAAAAAATTCTATTTTCTATTTTCTACTTTTGTATCTCTTCCATTATTTTACCTAAAATATAAACTATTGAAAATTTGGCATTATCATTGGCAAAAATCGGATAATCAATAAGGCGAGGATTAGCGCTGGTAGAAACAATGGCAACGATGGGAATGTTCAGCCGCCTTGCCTCTCTTACGGCCGCCGCATGTTCATTAATATTGACAATAAAAACCGCGATTGGCAGTTTGTCCATTTTTTCCACCCCCTTAAATGTTATTTGCATTCTGTCTATTTCTTTGCTTATTTTTATTCTTTCTTTTTTGGTATATTTTTCTAATTCACCGGATTCTTTTTTATTTTTTAGATCCAAAAAAATCTCAATTCTTTTGCGAATTATCTTAAAGTTAGTCAGTAATCCGCCTATCCATCTATTTACAACGAAAGGACAATCAAGCTTAACGGCTATTTCTTCAATAGATCCTTTAGCGGCCGGCAAGCAACCCACAAAAAGGATTTTTCCGCCACTTTTTATTTTTTCTTTCAAAAAATCAGCGGCCTTAAATAAAGAATCAATCGCAGAATCCGTATTTATTAAAGCAATATTATTTTTCGCTCCCGAAATATATTTTTTCATAGCCGGGTTGATTTTGGATGTTTTGTGCCCAAAAACAACGCCCTTCTCAGCCATCTCTTTTTTCAATAATTCTGCATTTTCTATTGGCATCGCTATGCAACGATTAGCCCAAGCATTCAGTTATCAGAAACTAAACGCTAAGCGCTATGCGCTAAACGCTTTTAACTATATAAATTATAGATTATATCAAATCCAAACGCTTGTCAACGAAAGGTTTGTGTGATAAAATTGCAAAAATACGATACTAATATGCTAATGCATGCTAAATTGTGCGAATAAAGTTTAAAATCCAAAACCCAAAATTCTAAATCCAAAATAATATTTAAATCCAAATAATTTAAAATTCAAAACAATTTTGACATTTTTAGAATTTATAATTTTGAATTTATTTCGGAAAACGAGGAATCCCGTATTGGCGGAATCAAAACGAATTTGAAACGCAAGGTTCAAAACTTTTTATTTATGATTTTGGAATTTGTATGGGAAATCTCAAGGCTACATTCATATAATTAGCATCAATTCGTATATTAGCATCGGTTTTTTTTATGAAACGAAATATTCATCCCAAATACCATCCAAACGCTAAAATAACGTGCGCCTGCGGAAACATCATTGAAATCGGCGCCACTAAAAAAGAAATTGAAGTGGAAATTTGTTCGGCTTGCCACCCTTTCTACACCGGAAAAGAAAAAATAATTGATACCGCCGGACGAGTAGAAAAATTCAAACAGAAAGCGGCTAAAAAAACAACCGTCGCGCCCAAGAAAAAAAAATAACTTCGTGCCCAAAGAATATCATATTTTCGGTAAAAATTTAACCCACAAAGAAGCGCAAAAATCTGCTTGCTACCTTGAACGCGCGGAAAACGAATCGCGTCGTTTTCTCGCCGGCGAATTAATAAAAACAGATGAAGAATTAAAATTTATTGCAAAGATAAAATCTTATCTAAAAAAAGAATTTGAAAATTTAGAAATAGAGCGCGAACCGGAAATTATTCCTGAACAAATTCACATTCTGTCGCGCGAAGCGTTTTGCCGACACTTTCCCAATGAAATAAACGGGGCTTTTTGCAATTCCTTGACTGGAGCCATATATATAAATAAATCCAGCCGCCCGAACAGACTGGCTCTATATAAAACAATTTTTCATGAAATTTTAGAATCCGTGTCTTTTAAAAAATATTATGCCGACATAAAAAGAAAAATAATCACTGTTTCCCGCGTCGGACAAGCCGTCCAAAATACGCAAGAAAAAGGGCACGAACATTTCAGAGGGTTAAAAGAAGCCATTATTGACAAAACGATTTTTGAAATTTTTAGCAAAAATAAAGAAGACATTAAGCAAGAACTATCCATTGCGCCGGAAGAAGAAAAATTACCGATTTACGCTTATGATGATTATATAGAAATTTTAAACATTATTATTCAAGGAATCGCCGACAAAACCCATACTGGTGAAAACATAATCTGGCGAAAATTCAAAAAGGGATTATTCACCGGAGAAATGATGTATTTAAGAGAAATAGAAAAAACTTTCGGCAAAGGGGCGTTAAGAGTCGTCGCCGCGATTGATTCGGCCACAAAAAATATGCCCGAAAAAGAAATAACCGAAAAAATGATTCAATATTTTAAATCAGATAATAAAATAGAAAAGAATAAATTAGCCAACGACATATTAATTGAGCGGGAAAGATTAAAATATAACCAATCGCAATTATGAACCAAGAACAACCTTCCAATATTTCTTCCGATTACGCTTTGGTGGAAATGCGGGCAGGAGCCGGCGGAAACGAAGCCGCTCTTTTTGTCGCAGACTTATTCAGGATGTACCAAAAATACGCCGCCAAACAAAACTGGAAATTGAATATTTTAGACTTCAACCGCACGGAAATCGGCGGATATAAAGAAATGGTGTTTGAAGCGGAAACTCTCGGAGCCTACGACATTTTTAAAAATGAAAGCGGGGTGCACAGAGTCCAGCGCGTTCCAGCTACTGAAAAATCCGGCAGAGTCCACACTTCAACAATTTCCGTTGCCGTCCTGCCTAAATATAAGCAAACCGACGTCCAAATAAATCAATCTGATATTGAATTAAGTTTTTACCGGTCTTCCGGCGCCGGCGGCCAAAATGTCAATAAAGTGGAAACAGCGGTGCGCATCCGCCATAAACCAACCGGCATAGTTGTTTCCTGCCAATCATCGCGCTTCCAGCACCAAAATAGGGAAAAAGCCATGGAAATGCTGAAAACAAAACTTTACGAATTAAAATCCGGGGTCTCCAGCCAGCAAATCAGCGAAGAAAGGCGGGGGCAAATCGGATCCGCCGAACGTTCGGAAAAAATCCGCACTTATAATTATCCTCAAAACCGCATCACCGACCACAGAATAGGCAAATCTTGGCACAATCTTGAAAAAATATTAGATGGAGATATGGAGCCGATTATTAAAGCATTTATGAAAGCCAGCTAATAATTTTCATTTTCAGAAAATATAACTCACGAATGGCAACGAATACAAACAAGACGAATGGCAACGAATAATTTTTACCATACTTCGCTAATAACCACTAATATTATCACCATAGAAACGAAAAGTTGCGAAAACTAAGCGAAAAAATCGCGGAAATTAGCTGGTTATCATACCAAAGAGCATTTGTTTTTGATTTTTATAATTTAAAATGGCTGCGAATTTCGCAGCCATTTTTTTATTTTATGCTATTTTTAAAAAACCTTTTTCAAACAGAAAATCAATTATTTTATCTATCCCCTGATATCCATCGGCCGTATCAGAATTAATAAAATAAGGAAAAACAGACCCGCCGATATAGTCAGTCTTTATTAAGATATAATTAATTCCGCATTTATCCAAAAGTTTTTGCGCCGCCACACTTGCAGCCGAAATATCAACGATAAGCATCGGATTTTGAACAAACCTCATTATTTATTCCTCCTCAATTATATTCTTTGCGCCTCTATTTCAAATTTTATTCCCTGCGCCAAAGGCAAGGTTTTTCCATAATTGACGGCGATAGTTTGCCGGCGCATATACGCCTTCCAACAGTCGCTTCCCATTTCTCTGCCCCAGCCGGTCGCTTTATTGCCGCCAAACGCTCCGCCGATTTCCGCTCCGGAAGTACCCATATTTACGTTAGCAATTCCGCAATCAGAACCGCAGGCCGAAAGAAACTTCTCTATATATCTCATATTATTCGTAAAAATTGAAGATGACAAACCCTGTTTTACCGAATTGTTAATTTCTATGCCTTCTTCCAGGCCGCTGATTTTTATAACATAAAGAATCGGCGCAAAAGTTTCTTCTTTAACAATCGGCATATCTTTATGAGCCAAAACTATCGTCGGTTCAACAAATAATCCTGATTCGCCCACCCTAGTTCCGCCACAAATTATTCTCCCGCCTTGTTTTACAGATTCAGTCAAAGCCCCAACCATATCATCTAAAGCTTTTTTATCAACCAATGGTCCAACCAATGTTTTCGGATCCAAAGGATCGCCAATTGTCAATTGTTTATATAGCTTCGGAAGCGTTTCAATCACTCTATTAAACATTTTTTCATGGACTAACAGACGGCGCATTGTCGTACATCTTTGACCAGTTGTTCCCGCTGCCCCGAAAAGCGCGGCATTATACATTATTTTTTTTAAATTTTCATCATCAGCTACGTCTTCCATCACAATACTAGCATTATTTCCGCCGCCTTCCAAAATCGGATCTTTATTGCCGAGCTTGGCTTGGGCTAAGCGGACTTTTTCCACCATTTCGCAGGAACCGGTAGCACTTATCAATTTAATCCGCGAATCATTTATCATTTTCTCGCCAATTGTAGAACCCTGGCCAATTACCAATCCAAAAAGCCCTTCAATATCATATTTTGCTTCTAAGCGTTCGCAAATCTTATGGACCGCAATCGCGCAAAGCGGAGTTAAAGAAGACGGCTTCCATATTATTGAATCACCGCAAATAATCGTTAAAACCGCATTCCAAGCCCAGACAGCAACTGGAAAATTAAAAGCGGTAATTACGCCAACGGGGCCAATCGGATGCCATTTTTCCAACATCGTGTGATCCGGCCTTTCAGACGGCAAAACTTTTCCTTCAATCATCCGAGAAAGACCGGTTGCATATTCGCAAGCGTCAATCATTTCCTGGACTTCGCCTTCGCCTTCGGCGATAATCTTGCCCATTTCCAAAGAAATCAGCGCGCCAAGCTCTTTTTTATATTTTCTTAGTTCTTCACCCAACTCTCTCACTAGTTGGCCGCGAACCGGAGTCGGAACCATCCGCCATTTTAAAAACGCGGTCTCTGATTTTTTGACAACTTTTTCATAATCCGACACTTCATCCATCAACACATAAGCCAGAATTTTTCCGGTTGTCGGATTAAATGAAGTAATTAATCTGCTAAAAAAATCGGGAGGAAGCGCGCCTCCGGACAAAAAAACCTTTAAATTTTGATATATTCTCAGCTTATAAAATATTTTTTCAAAAATTTCTCTATGATTGTTCATCATAACTCTCCTTTTTTATGATAATTTTTTTAGGCTTCATATTTTTTCCCTTATTAAGATATTAATATTCATTATCTATATAACACAAATTAAATTTGTTGTCAATAAAATCCGCCGCGACCTTGTTTGGATACAGAGATTAAATAATCCCCGCCGGCAAAGCGGCGGGGAAATTCTTTATAATATTATATAATTTTAATTGTATTTTTCTTGATATCTGAGCACTCCTTCTTCATACCAATCATTGCCATACATATCATTTATGACGATGGCTGGGAAATCTTTAACTTCCAACTTCAAAACAGCTTCCGGACCAAGTTCAGCATAAGCAATAGTTTCCGAACTCATAATGCATTTGGAAATCAAAGCGCCGATTCCCCCTATTGCAGCCAAATAAACCGCTCTATATTTTACAATCGCATCTTTCACTTCTTGACAGCGAAATCCCTTACCTATCATTCCCTTAAGACCCAAAGACAATAGTTCGGGAGTGTAAGCATCCATCCTACCGGAAGTTGTCGGGCCTGCGGCGCCAATTTTTTGTCCCGGCTTAGCAGGCGATGGCCCCATATAATATATAACAGCTCCTTTTAAATCAAATGGCAAATTTTCTCTTTTTTTAATCGCTTCAAGAATTTTTTTATGAGCTGCGTCCCGGGCCACATAAATAACTCCAGTTAATAAAACCTGATCGCCGGCTTTTAAATCGATAATAATTTTTTCCGTAAACGGCAATGAAATCCTTATCGCCTGATTCATATAAAATTAAACCCTTTTTTCCTAAATTCCAAATTCTTAATTCTATAATATTGCTTCCGCGCGTCTAGCCGAATGACAATTTAAATTAACCGCTGCCGGCAAACTAGCGATATGACAAGGTTCAATTACCACAACAACCGATAAAGCCGTAATTCTTCCGCCCAATCCCTGCGGCCCTATTCCTAATTTATTAATTTTCTCTAATATTTCCTTTTCCAACGAAGCAATTTCTTCGCAGGACGAATAAAAACGCGGGTTGCTTAAAAGCGCTTTTTTAGCCAAATACATCGCTCTTTCTGCGCTCCCGCCGCCGATTCCAACCCCTACAATCACCGGCGGACAAGGATTGCTTCCCGCCTCTTTAACGCAACTCACCACAAACTCTACAATCTCATTTTTTCCTGCCGACGGAGAAAGCATTTTTAGCTTCGCAACATTTTCGCTGCCTCCGCCCTTAGGCATCATCATTAATCTGAGTTCATTGCCCAAAACAATATCAATATGAATTACCGCCGGAGTATTATCGCCGGTATTTTTACGAGTTAAAGGATGGCACATAGATTTTCTCAAGTACCCTTTTTGATATCCTTTCGCCACGCCTTCATTAATGGCGTCTTTTAAATTGCCGCCAATAATTTTAACATTTTCTCCTAATTCCGCAAAAACAACGGCTGTTCCGCAATCCTGGCATAAAGGAATCTTTTCCTCGCTCGCGACTTTTGCATTTTTTAATATCTTTTCGCAAACCATTTTCCCCAGACCAGATATTTCTTTATTCTCCGCCGATTTTATCAAATTTTTTATATCTTCGGGAAGATAAAAATTAGCCTGCTGGCATAATTCCGCAACTTTTGCAACCACTGCGGCATAAGAAATCCTTCTTACCCTCATAAACAAACCTCCATTCACAAATTTAACTTTATTAAAAAACTTTTTATTTCCATTTAAAATATAACGCGATTACCCAACTATGTCAATAAAATTTAATAATTAATAAAAATTCCGTCTCTTTATTTTAAGAGACGGAATACGTTTTCTCGGAAAAAGAATCTTTATTTTTTGATATCTCTTGAATATTGTCCGTAATAAAATCCCGAACGATAAAAAACTTCAGCATCTGTTTTTAGCAGAGAATCAAGAGAGCTATTTATTTGAAATTCCGTTTTTTGCCCAAAAAACTGCGCCATATATTCTTTCATTATTGCCGAACTTCTGGCAAAGCTTATATTGGTGCCTTCAATTCCTGCCAAATTTATTCCCACCACTTCTCCGCTCAAATTCACAAGCGGTCCGCCGGAATTTCCTCCAAAAATGGGGGCTGAGTGAGCAATATAATAAACAATTTCTCTTCCCCAATTAATTGGCGAATTAAAATGACCTATTAATCCTTTAGTTGCCATAGGATATACTCCGGCCGGCGCGCCCAAAGCAAACACCCAATCATAAGGCAAAAGCGAGGCAGAGTCTCCCCATTTTAAATGCCTTGGCTTAAAAGTCAAATCTTCTTTGTTGAAATCAAATACGGCGAAATCTCCCTCTACCATATTTATCCAGAATTTAAGATGAACAGGAAACGCGCAAAAATCAGAAGAATTCAATTTTTTGGTTTCCGTCATATTATTTTTCCAGTTTGCCAAATAATAAAAATTTCCAATCTCGGCATTATACATATCGCTTTCAGTCATATGGCCGGCTGATACTATCCACAATTTTCCCGAATTTTCTGGCCATTCCACAAAAAATCCGCTCCCAGAACTGTTAAGATTTTTCAATTTCTCGTCGTTATAAACCTCTATCATTAAAACCGACAAACTCGCCGTTCTTAACATTTCAGACACTTTCTGCCACGACGCAGCGCTTGTTTCTTCTATAATATCCTTTTTAATTTCCAACGTCATGTATGATAACAAGCTTAATGAAAACAACATGATCATTATTGCGCTTACAATTTTTTTCCAATACGCCTTCATACAATCTCTCCTTATTATTATTATTAAACAACAATACTTACCATTTAATTTAATATAATCAGAAAATAAAATTTTTGTAAAGCTTGCTCGCTATTTACAATATAAATAATTCAATATCTATTTTTTCAAGATTAAATAATCCCCGCCGGCAAAACGGCAGGCAAATTATTTATAGAACCCGTCTCAAAAATGGCTTTGAGGATAGAATCTAGCGAATTTCGTTGCGAAACCGCTGCCGCAGGAATGAGCCGTATTTGGAAAATACGGCGATTTCCGAGAAAGCGGTTGCAGCAGAAATTCGCCGATTACAGCCCTAATGTATTTTTGAGATAGGTTCTAATATTAAAATCTAAAAAATAACGTTTTTATGCCCCCAGTATGAATCGAACATACATCTATCCCTTAGGACGGGACTGTTCTGTCCATTGAACTATGGGGGCATAGCGCGAAGCAGGCGAAATTATTCTATCCATTGCCCGCCGAAGGCGAGTCCCTCGCCCTTGCTTCAACTGCGGGCAAGCAGGCGCTTTTGGCGAAAACTACGAGGGAAATTTCCCAAACAAAAAAGCTGAATTATAAAGGTTATAATTTTTTAAAACAAAGTGTTTTGTTGCGCGCCTTTATTCTTAAGTGATCGCGCGCGCCCTGCTTCCGCTTTTTCATTATTAAAAATACAAACTTGCCCGTATTCACCATCGTATCCGGGCCTGATATTTAAATTACCCTCCCTTACTCTTTTTATCCCTTCAATAATATTCGGATTAATTTTTTCTTTTTTAAAATCCTCCGAAGAAACATCCATCAGTATTTTAATTTCGTTTCCGAATATGTTAATTAATTTTCTGTATTCTTCGCTTACCGCTTTGGCGGCCAAAGTTTTTCCCAGCGCTTCGGCGATTATTTGGTCAAGCGGCACCAAGTTTCTGTAAGCCGGCGCGTTTTCCAACATAAATCCCTCCTGCCTGTCAGCTAATTGATCAACCCTGCTCATTACTCCGATTACCAAAGGCCGGCCGCATTTTGGACAAATATTCTTGCTCTCTTTTGTTTCTTCCGGAGAAAAAACAATTTTGCAAAGCCGGTGGCCGTCATAATGATATTTCCCTTCCTCCGGATAAAATTCTATGGTGCCCGCAAGTCTTAAATCTTCGCGCGAATTTACGTTTTGTTTCGCTTCAATTTCGTTATTACAACTTTCCCTAAATAATTTTCGGCTATTTCTAACGGCATTTATTATAGAATAATAACTTATTGAATTTCCTTCAAAAACATTAGCTTCCCTGCCAATGCGCGACGGACTATGCGAATCAGAATTAGAAATTAAGGCAATTTTATCCAATTTAGAAAGCCGCCAATTCATCGCAGGGTCCGAAGAAAGCCCGGTTTCAATCGCAAAAATTTTATCCGCGTATTTGCCAAAACATTCATCAATAGAATTAAATCCTGACATTGAACCAAAAATAGAAAACCAGGGCGTCCAGGCGTGCGCCGGAATAATTACCGCCTCGGGATTAATATTAAAAACAATTTTCGCCAATTCTTCGCAATTCAAACCCAAAATCGGCCGGCCGTCGGAAACAATATTGCCAATCAAAGAAAGTTGGGTATTTATTTTTTCGGCTGTCTTTATATCCGGAGCAAGAATCAAGTTATGCACTCTGTAAGTTTTGCCGTTTTTAGAATAAATGCTGGAAATTTCAACAGTCAATAAAAATCTTGTATCCGCTTTTGTTCCCTTTATGGTTTCTTTTTTATAATTAGGCTTTAATTTAAAAAGTCCCGGCTCTGCCGTCTCCAATTTATCTTTAATGTCTTTTATCCACGCAGGATGAGTAAAATCTCCCGTTCCCATCACTAAAATTCCTTTGTCATCAGCCCACTTATCCAACTCTTCAAAAACCATATCTTTGCTCGTTGCCCGCGAATATTTTGAATGAATATGCAGATCTGCGATAAAACGCATAAATGTTTAAAAATTTTATTACGCCCCCAACCGGATTTGAACCGATGTTCCTGCGCTGAGAACGCAGTGTCCTAAACCAGACTAGACGATAGGGGCAAGTTTTTGCCAAAATATTTGGACAAATAAAATGACAACAAAACGTTATCTAAATGATATAGCGTAAAATTATTAAAAACAAGCCTCGTTCTGCCAAAAGCGGGACGAGGCTTGTTTTTAAATTTTTAATTTTTTACGGCTCCGCCTCCACTTCTTCTATTATTTTTTCCATATTCAAATCAGTCGCTCCCTTAACCAAAACTAAATCTCCTTCCCGTAAAAGCTCTTGTAATTTTTTAGCCGCTTCTTCGCTTTTATCAAAAGAAAAAATATTATTTGCAAGCAGTCCGCCATTTTTAGCCCCCTCTGCTATAAAACGGCCTCTTGGCCCAACAGTCAATAAAATGTCCACAAAATTTCCGGCAAACATTCCTATTTCTTCATGAGTTTCAGGAGAATATTTACCAATTTCCAACATATCGCCCAAAACAACAATGCGGCGCTTAGTATTTACACTCTTTAATGCAATCAGCGCTTCTTTCATCAAAAATGGAGAAGCATTGTAAGAATCATCAATTATAAAAGCGTTTTTAATTCCGGATAAAATCTTCATCCGTCCGCTGGGCGGTTCATAATCATCTACGTAGCTGGCCACTTTCACCAAATTCCATCCATGGCTCAAAGCGGTCCCGCAGGCAGCGGCCACCACATAAGCATGTATTTTCCCGATGCATCCGTTTAAACGTATCGGCACTAAACTTCCCTTATACGACAGCTTAAAACTTATTCCCCACGGCTTGATAAAATGCTTATCGCCTATATTTACTTTTTCTTCGCGAATTTCATAATTTACTATTGAAATATCGCTACTCTCGTTAAAGCCGTAGGTTATTGTTTTAGCCCTGGTTTTTTCTTTTAATTCCAAAACTGCCAAATCGTCGGCATTCAAAATAGCGTAACCGGAAGACGGCAATATTTCTAATAGTTTGCTGCGATTTTTAACGGCTGTTTCTTTATTACTTGTAGTGTCTACGCCTAAAGGCATATCTCCCGAAGCCGTCACCACAACCATGTTGGGATGAAAAATTTTAAGCAATTGTTTGATTATTAACTGATCTTCTGTTGTAATCTCAAAAATAAAAACTTCCGGATAAGCAGAGTTGTGAAAAAGCAAATTTAAAATTGCGTCAAAAAAAACATGAGGCCAGAAAAAAGCGGTTACTTTTAGAGCATCGGCGTTGGAAACAACAGTCAAGGGTATATCTTTTTCATCTTCAAAAAGCTGGCGGTTAAAACGCGTTCTTTTTCGATGAGCCAAAACAGTATAAATAGCTTTCTGCGTGGAACTTTTAGCTATGCCGCCAATTACCGCTATGATTTTCGGATTATATTTTTTGATAATTAATTTTGCGAAAAAATTTAATAACATGCCAAATTCGTCTAAAAATTCAATCTGCAAACCGGCGGAACAGAATTTTTAGCTACAAATTTGAGCGCCCCTCACTAATTTCCTAAAAATATTGCGATATATCAGCGCAAGCCGAAGGCGTTTCGCATTAAGAACTCTGCGCACCACAATTGTAATTATGAAATTAGCGATGAGGCAGCGAATTATTTTAATTAGCTTAAAAATTCTTATTTTTTAATAATTTTAATTTAGTGCGGAAGTATATTATAATAATTCAGCAAAAACTGCGTTAATTCCCGAAATGCCGGGACAACCGTCATTCCGGAAAGTTTAGCGCCTTTGGGCTTGTCCAATTTAATAAGAATTGTAAATTTTGGATCCCATGCCGGAGCAAATCCTCCAAAAGAATGTATATATTCGCTACTATAACCTTTTCCGCCAAAATTAGGAATCTGGGCAGTACCAGTTTTGCCGGCAATATCATAGCCGTCAATAACCGCTATTTTTCCAGATTCAACCGCTTTAACCATCATAGAAGTTATAATGGCAGCTGTTTCCGGCTTGATAACTTGTCTTATAATTTCCGGATTTTTTATTATTGTCGCGCCGGATTGATTAATTATTTTCTCCGTCACATACGGCTTCATTAGCTTCCCCTCATTAGCAATGGCCGAAAGCGCTCCTATAAGTTCTATGGGCGTTACCGAAATCCCCTGACCAAAAGAGGCAGTGGCAAAATTGATGTCACGAAAACTTTTTAAATTCCTGATATTGCCTCCGATTTCTCCCGGCAAATCAATACCCGTTTTATCGCCAAAACCAAAATCTCTAACATACTGAGCAAATAAATCATGGCCCAATTTATCTTCGGCAAATACTACGCCAGTATTTAGCGATTTTGCCAAAACATCGGCCATAGTCTGTTTCCCGCGAGCGCCCTTTTCATCAAAATCCCAATTTTTAATAGTCCTGCCATTAATCACCACTTGACCCCTGTCAATATAAACGGTGTCGGACGTAATGCTTCCGGAGTTTAAAGCAGCCGCCATAGTTATCACCTTGAATACCGACCCCGGCTCATAAACATTTTCAACCGCCGGATTTAAAAAATTATCCAAAGGAAATTTATTAAACTCATTGGGGTCAAAATTCGGATAAGCTGCGGCAGCAATAATTTTTCCGGTTTTCGGATCTTCAATTAAAATTATCCCCCTTTCCGCCCCCCACCTTGAAATCAGCCCCGATAAAACCTCTTCTGTCTTAAGTTGAATATTTTGGTCTATGCTCAAAATTAAATCGGCTCCGCTTGAAAGATCTTTGTCGTAATGCGATTCCAATCCGTATCTACCGACATATTTTTCTTCAAAATCCAAGCTGGTAAATCCCAAAACATGACTTAATGAATTTAAAAACGGATAAAAACGCAACGGCTCGGGCTTGATATAAACTCCCGTTAAATTTAAATTTTTAATTTTTAAAGCAACTTCTTCGGAAACTTTGTTAGCCATAGCCTCGTACGGATCATTTATCTTGCTAATTCTTTCAAACAAAACAGGTTTTTCAGCATTAAGTAAATTGGCAAGAAAAAGCGACGTTCTTTCTTTTTCTTTTATTTCCTTGGGAACGGCATAAACGGTAAAAAAATTCTTGTTAATAGCAACAGGAATCAATTCTTCCTCCAGTCCTTTTTTAACAAAAATTCCTCCTCTTATCTTAAACGCGTCTTTATCTTGTCCAAGAAATGACGCTTTCGCAAAATAAAAATCAAATTTTTTAATCTGCAAATCATAAAGCCGGGCGACAAGAAAAACAAAAACCAAAAAAAATAAGCTGCAAACAAAATAAAATCGCAGATTCTGATAAAAATTTTTTTTTACGCGCAATTTCATTACTCGCCAACGGCTAACAATTTAACCGAAATCCATCTCAATAAATAATAGGAATATTTTTTACCTAATCATTTTCGCAAAAGCAACGTGGCTTTATCAATAAATCGCGCGGAAATTTTTTGAGACAGATCAAAGTTAGCCGACTATCAGTTATTTAATGCCATTTTAACAGAATCTATTTTAATATAAATCGGCTTATTTTCAACCTGCAAACCGCGCGTCAATGCTAATTCTTCCATGTTTTTAATGGACTTTATGGCGGATAAATCAGCTCGAAGATTTTGATTTTCTATCTCATAATTAATTGCTGTTTTTTTCTCTTTATCTATTTGATAGCCAAACACAATAGCTTGATGAATAACGAGCGCGTAAGCAGAAAACAATAGCATAGAGGAAAAAATAAGTATTTTTAAATAACAAATTATCTCTTTTGACGAAAAAATAAACTGGTTTTTTGGCAAATTACAGTTCGCGCTATTTGAAGAAAAATTAGTCTTGTAGCGTTTAGAAAAAAAAGCCGGTTTATAACGATAAGAGATAATAGTCATTTTTTTAGAAAATAGAAAATAGTAAATAGAAAGTAGAATCGCAAAAACAAATTTCTATGCGCCATCTTCTAAATTATTAAGTAATTTCGGCGGCTCTTAATTTAGCCGACCGCGCTCTTGGATTGTTTTTAATTTCTCTTAACGACGGAGTAATCGGTTTTTTTGTTAAAATTTTAATTTTTCTATCCGCAGCTTTATCCTTAAAACTATTTTTTACCATTTTATCTTCCAGCGAATGAAAAGAAACAACAACCATCCTGGCTCCTTGCGGTAAAATTTCAAAACTAGATTCAAGCCCCTTCTTTAAATTTTCCAACTCGTCGTTTACAAATATCCGCAATGACTGGAAAACCCTCGTGGCCGGATGAATTCTGCCCCGCTCATAAATTTTCGGGACGGACTTATTAATAATTTTGACTAAATCAAAAGTGGTATTAATTGGCCTAAATTTTCTTTCTTCGGCAACGGCCCTGGCAATCCTCCGTGAAAATTTTTCCCCCCCATATTCCTTGAAAATTTTTTCCAAATCAACTTCGCCGCATTTATTAACAACATCCATCGCAGTTAAAAATTTTTTTTCAGCGCCGCCTTGCGCATTGCATTCATAACGCATAACGAGCGGCTCATCTCTTAAAAAGCTGAATCCCCTGCCGGAATTTTCCAACTCGTCGGAACTGAAACCTAAATCAAACAAAATTCCGCTTATGGGCCAAAAATTATTCTCTTTGACAATTTCTTTTAAATTAGCGAAGTTGCCGTTGGACAGCGGCAATCTTGCTTCTATCCCTAATTTTTTAATCTTTAATTTTAAACGCCGAATCGCTTCTTCATTCCGATCTATTCCCAAAACTTTTCCTCCCGGAGCGATTCTTTCTAAAATTTCCCCGCTATGTCCTCCCCCTCCAATCGTTGCGTCAATAAAATTTTCATTCGGCTTGGGATTTAAAAACTCTATTACTTCCTTGAGTAAAACGGGTTGATGAATGGTTTGTAAATCCATAAGTTTATAATCTTATAAGTTATAAAAAAACTTAAGCGAAGCGCGACTTATAAACTTATAAACTAAATTCCCAATTCTCCCATTTTTTCCGCGATATCGCCAATTTCTTTTTCGGTTTTTCGTTTATATATTTTCCAATTTTCATCATTCCAAATTTCAATTCGGTTAGAAAGCCCTAAAATCGCCACGTTTTTTCCCAAAAAAGCATATTCTTTTAGATAATCCGGTATCAAAATTCTTCCCAATTTATCCAATTCCACATCCACTGCCCCGGAAAGCATTAACCGAGAAAAACTACGAGAATTGGTCTGTCCGGTCGGCAAACTTTCTATTTTCTTACTTAGCTTAATCCATTCGGAAAATGGATATACCACTAAACAATTTTCAATGCCGCGCGTAACAACCGCTTTCTTTCCCAAGCTTTGACGGAACCTGGAAGGAATTGCCAATCGCTTTTTATTATCAATTGAATAAATATATTCGCCGATAAACATAAAATTCGTTATCCACAGATTTTATTACTTATACACACATTTATCCACAATTTACCACTATGATATAATAATAACCCACAAACCATTCATAGTCAAAATCCACTTATCCACAACAATCCGGGCTCGCTATTGTCAATGGAAATAACAGATAAATCATAAACAGTAAAACAAAATTATTGAACAGCTTTTCAGAAAAATTGATAATAATTTAACAAAAATAAAAATAGGGCTTTGACCCTATTTTTGTTTAAATTTAAAAAGTTAATCTCGGCTACTTATTAACCTTTACCTATTAACATGCCTCATTATCTCTTTAAAAATTTTTGGCTCTTTTTCCGCCAATTCCGCCAGCGCTTTTCTGTCAATTTGAATTTTTGCTTTTTTAAGCCCGGCTATAAATTTGTTGTAATTCAAACCCTGCTCGCGGACCGCAGCGCCTATTTTTGTTTGCCACAAACTCCGCATATTCCTTTTTTTTTCTTTCCTGCCGACAAAAGCATGCGACCATGCATGCAATAAAGCCTCTTTAGCCGCTCTTTCTTTTGATTTTCTTCCCCATTTAAAACCCTTAACGTGCTTTAATAATTTCTCTCTTTTTTTATGCGCAATTTTTCCGCGCTTAACTCTAACCACGAATTTGGAATTTGGAATTTGGAATTTGGAATTTGGAATATTTTAAATTTATTCTAGATTCTAGATTCTAAATTCTAAATTCTATTAATGATGGGGCAAATATTTTAATATTTTCTTCTCATCCGCCAAAGACACATTGACTCTGCGCTTTTTGGAACGCGCCAAATTGCTTGACGACTTGGACATATTGTGCCCCTGGCCCATAATTCGGCGCGTTAATTTGCCTTTCTTGGTAATTTTTATTCTTTTTGAAACTGCTTTTTTAGTCTTTAACAAAAAAATAGTATTTAGTATTTAGTATTTAGTATTTAAGAAATTAATCCACAAACTTCTTATAAAATGTTATTTTGCAAGAGGTCTTATGAGTTTCGGGATTAAAAAT
Organism: uncultured Candidatus Saccharibacteria bacterium; assembly: GCA_964437745.1. Taxonomy (GTDB): domain Bacteria; phylum Patescibacteriota; class Minisyncoccia; order UBA6257; family CAYTHZ01; genus CAYTHZ01. The sequence goes on along the minus strand of CAYTHZ010000009.1, from coordinate 2,456 downwards.
TTTCCCTAAATTCTTCCGCCAACGGCGGATCCGCCGTTGGCGGAAAATTCTAAATTCTATCCTACTTGGTTATCACCGCCACCAAACCGTGCGGCATTTTTTTAACATCTTGAGCTGTTTTATATGGCGTTTTTATCATTTTTAAAAATGACTCAAATTTCTTTCTGGCTAAATCTCCAAATTTATTTTCCCTGCCCCTTAACGGCATTTCTATCTTAATTTTATAATTATCATTTAAAAATTCCTCTATTTTCTGAACTCTTATTTCTAAATCGTGCGCGCCAAACATAAAACCGATGCGAATATTTTTAACGTCGTCTTTTTTCTGTTTTAATCTTTGTTTTCGGGTGGACTTTTCTTCGGCATATTGAAATTTCCCATAATCCATTATTTTGCAAACAGGCGGAACAACTTTGCTTGTTATTTCAATTAAATCCAAACCATACTCTCGGGCCAATTTTAACGCCTCTTCAATCGGCACCACGCCCCTGTTTTCGCCCTTCTCGTCAATAAGCCTCACTTCTTTGGCCCTTATTTGATTATTTACCCAATACCTTTTTACCGGAGGTTTATTATAAAATTTCTGATACATTAAATAATTTATGTTTATTTATTATAAACTCCTTGATTATATGCCTTATTATATCAAAAAAATTTTTAAAGTCAAAGCAAGCTAACTCATCAACTAACTTGCGCAAAATTAGATCCAGAACCGCCATGGTTTTTTCGCCCAATATTTTCCAGCATAATCAATGCCTATGCGAGGGCCGCTCTTTATGCTATTCGTATTAATTTTTTCCCCATGTTCCAGCCAAATCCTTTTGCTTTTCGCCAAATACTCTCCGTAAAAAGATTTATCCAATTTTAAATAACGGCACAATTTTCCGGGCCCATTGGTTAAATTTTTTAATTTTGAATTTTTTTTACTAATGATAAATCCGCCCTTATCGGAAATTTTTAATTTAGAAAAAACAACCGGCTCTATGGCTCTTATTAAAACGCATTCCGGCGCTCCCCTTTTTCCGGTTACAATATTAAACTGCCAATGCATCCCGTAAACTAAATAAATATAAATATGGCCGCCGATTAAATATTCCGCCTCATTTCTTTTTGTTATTTTTCCTTGCGGATATTTTTTTCTTAAAGAAGCGGGTAAATAAGCGTGCGACGCCCTATCCCGCGGTCCGACATACGCCTCGGTTTCCACTATTTTTCCGACAATCTTTAAATTACCCATTCTCCTAACAATATATTTCCCGAGTAAATCTTTGGCAACTTTCAAAGCCGGTCGAACATAAAATTTGCGAACTAACCTTTTCATCAAAATATTGATTATTATCCCCGATATAAAATAAAAGCAAAATAAATAATATAAAGCAGAACAAATATTCCTCCCTGCCAGCGGTCAATTTTATAACTTGTCCCGATATGAGGCACTATAAAAAGAATAATTGACGACAATAAAACTATTGTCATATCAAACACCAGCGGCAATTCAAACGTTATGGGATAAAATATCGCGCTAAATCCTAAAATCCCCAAAAAACTAAAAATATTAGAGCCAACGATGTTTCCAACGGCAATGCCGGGATTTTTCTTAAAAGCCGCCGTGACAGAAACCGCCAGCTCCGGAATAGAGGTTCCTATGGCAAGAACCGTAAGGCCGATAAGCGATTCGCTGATTCCGGCCAAGCGCGCCATCATCGCCGCTCCGTCAACCACCCACTTTCCTCCGAGTATCACCCCGAAAATGCCGACAAGCGACAAAAAAATCGCGACAGGCAGGGCGTATAATTTAAAAATTATCCTATCTTCCGTTTCAGGCTTTTTCCTAAAAATAACATAAAAAAACCAAATTAAAAAAAAGACAAAAAGCAATAATCCTTCTTTGGGCACGATACCCATAAATTTTTCATTAAATACCGAAAAACGCAGAACAATAAAAGCAACCAATGCCGCCACAAGGTTAAGACCCAAACCTTTTTGCACCCAATCTTTTTGCATGGTTAGCGGGCGCACTAAAGAAGAAATCCCCAAAATGAAAAGTATATTAAAAATATTGCTTCCAATAATCGTTCCCAATCCTATGCCGCTTTCTTGGCGCAATACAGAAATAAAAGCAATGCTGAATTCCGGAATAGAAGTTCCAATTCCCGCGATAACCATGCCAATAATCCAAAACGGCATATTAAAAAAGCGCGCCACCGATGCCGCCCCGTCAACCAAATAATTCGCTCCCTTAACTAAAATAAAAAATCCAAGAAAAAAAAGAATGTATTCCATAACTCAGATAAACCCGCAGCGGGTAAACCAAAAACAAATTGCATCAAATAAGAAGTGATGCTTGCGGCATTTGAGCCCGCCTTTATAAATTAGAATTTAGAATTTAGAATCTGGAATTTGTGTTTAATTTCCAATTTCCATACCAAATTTTAAATTTCTAATTTTGAATTTTA
>CAYTHZ010000008.1:11622-20542 GCA_964437745.1 uncultured Candidatus Saccharibacteria bacterium | reverse complement strand
CGGGAAAATGCCGCGCGCTTTGGGGTTTGTCGGAAATTTAGGCGCCGGCAAAACGACTTTTATCCAAGGATTTGCCAAGGCTTTGAAAATCAAAGAAAAAATACTCAGCCCCACATTCGTTATAATTAAAAGTTATAAGTTAAAAATTAAAAGTTTTAATTTTTTATATCATATTGACTGTTACCGCATAGCGAAGCCCAAGGAAATCATAGATTTGGGTTGGAAAGAAATAATTAAAAATCCCCAAAATATTATTTTGGCAGAGTGGGCTGAAAAAATAAGAAAAATAATGCCGAAAGATTCGCTTTGGATAAAGTTTGAACATTTGAAAAAGGACCAAAGAAAGATAATGATTAAATAATTTATAGGCGCGCTGCGGGTTGTGAATTACAGGCTGCGGTTTAAAAATATCTATAAACTGTAGCCTGCAAGCCGCAGCCAAAAACATCAAAACATTAATTCTTATTGATTCCAACGCTTTAATTTATAAATGTTTTTACGCTCTGCCGCAACTTACAACGCCTAAAAACGAACCCATTGGCGCTGTTTATGGATTTGCCAGCGTACTTCTAAAAATTCTTCGTGATTTAAAACCCAATTATATGGCGGCGGCTTTTGATATGAAAGCGCCGACTTTCCGACATCTTGAATATAAAGAATACAAAGCTAAAAGGATAAAAGCCCCCCAGGAACTTTACGACCAAATGCCGAAAGCCAAAGAGATGCTCGCGACCTTCGGTATTCCTATTTTTGAAAAAGAAGGCTTTGAAGCAGACGACATCATCGGGACGATCGCCAAAAACGCATCTGACAAAAACGGCTCAGAATTAAAAATTATCATATTAACAGGAGATTTTGACACTCTTCAGTTGGTAGAGGGCGAAAAAATCGTCGTCTACGCCCTTAAAAAAGGAATAAGCGACATCGATATTTATAATGAATTTGCCATTGAGTCTAAATACGGAATTAAGCCAAAGCAACTGATTGATTTTAAGGGCTTGCGCGGAGACTCGTCGGATAATATAATCGGAGTAAAAGGAATCGGCGAGAAAACCGCTTTGGATTTAATCCAAAAATTTCAAACCATAGAGAATCTTTACGAGGAGATAAAATCCGGGAAAGCCGGCCTAGAAATAAAAACAAAAACCAAAGAAATATTGCTGTCTCAAGAAAAAGAAGCGGTTTTTAGTAAATATCTTTCTACTATTAAAATTGACGTCCCCGTGGAATTTATTCTGGAAAATGCGGCGCTAAAGCCAAAAGATGAGCGATTATTGGCGGATTATTTTGAAGAATTGGGATTCAGCAGTTTGATTGCCCGGTTGAAAGAAAATTATCAGCCCAAATATATTCAGCAAAAATTGCTTTGAATAATTAATAAAGATTGATTATAATAAAGACGCATACTCAACACGCGTTTAAATTATGGAAATCTTCTTTAAGAGATTTTTCGCGTCGTTTAAAAGCGCCGAGACGAATATTGTCTGGTTTTTTGTCCTGCCGGCTTTTTTGGCGTCCGCGGCAATCAGTATCATATTTCTCCACGGGATAGCGCTGTTTATTTCTTTGACGGCGGTTGTTTTGTTGGGCGCGGCGGTTTTTCCCGTGTCTCTATCTTTATCTAAAGCAAATTATGATTTAACCGCGGAAAAAGAAAAAAATAGCAACACTCTTTCCGCCCTTTTAGACGCCGTTGTGGTTTATGATGAAAAATTCCAAATTCTGGCTTTCAATAGAGCCGCGGAATTGTTTTTTAAAATTAAAAAAGAAGAAGTTTTAAACGCGATAATCCAGCCCGGCGCCGTCAATAATTCCAAATTCAGGATGCTGGCCCAGGTCATTTTTCCCTCTTTGGCTTCGGCAATGACTTCTAAAAAATCCGAAGATGGAAAAACCCAAATATTTAATTTAAAAATCAAAGAACCCGAACCGAAAGATTTAAGAATATATTTCAGCCAAATTACCGGCGCGCAAAACCAGCTCGTCGGCTTTATAAAAGTAATTCATGACAGGTCGCGCGAAAAATCAGTTTTGGAGGCTAAGACGGAATTTCTGACAATCGCGGCGCACGAATTTAGGACGCCGCTTACGGCGATAAGGTGGGCATTTGAAGCGCTTTTGTCTAATAAAGATGAAGGCGTAAAAAATGTCGCGGACACCGGACTCAAGGCGTCTAATAATCTGTTAGAAATAGTGGAGCATTTGCTGTCTGCCGCTAAAATAGAAGAGGGAAGATTCGGCTATCAATTTATAAAAACGGACATAGTCTCTTTGGTGGAAAATTCGCTGGAAAAGTATCGCAAAGCTGCGGAGAAGCATAATATTAAAATTTATTTCCAAAAATCGGCGATGCTGGAACCTATTGAAATTGATGCCGAAAAAATATCTATTGCCGTTGAAAATCTGATAAGCAACGCCATTAAATATAATGTCGCAAGCGGGCAAGTTGGGGTTAAAATAGAAAAAATTCCAGATAAACCATTCGTTCAAATCAGCGTAAAAGACACAGGCATAGGAATTCCCGAGTCTGATAAAGAAAAAATATTCTCTAAATTTTTCAGAGCGTCTGCCGCCATGAAATACCAAACCGAAGGCATAGGGCTGGGGCTTTTTATTATCAGAAATATCATCAAAAGGCACGGAGGAGAAATTTGGTTTGAATCCGCCGAAAAACGGGGAACAACTTTTTATTTTACTTTGCCTACGGACCCCAAATTGATACCGCCAAGAGAAATTGTTTATGAAGAATAAAAAAATAAGTTGAAACCATTTCAAGATTCATTGAATATCTTCTCAATGCTTGCTCGCGCAAAAGATTTTGAAGAATGATTCCTTTTGAAGTATTATTATGAGAAGATAGAGCAGGAGTTGTAATTAATTATTGAATGTAGTATTATTAAAATATACAAGAAATAAGTCAATTAAAAGAAAAATCGGCGAAAGAAGCCACGGATATAAAAAGAGAAATTTTATCAGATAGAGGAAAAAGACTGTTTGCTTATTTTTCAAAAAAAGAGTTGGAGAATTTTGTTAAAAAAGCGGGATTTAAAATTTTGTTTTAAATAGTTTTTCCCGATGAGTTTGGAAAAAAATGTTAAATGGCTTTGTATTTTGGCGGAGAAGCCGATGCTGTAAGCGTGAGAACATGTATAAACATATGAAAATATAAACATATGAAAAAAATAATTATTATTGCGGTAATCGTTGTTGTCGCCGCCGCGGCCATATATTGGCTGGTTATTAAACAACTTTCAACAACTCCGCCTTTCGATCAAAAAGCGGAAGAATCTGCGGCGCCAACCGAATCTTTCGAATCTTCCGGAGTCGGCGGCCAGTTTTTTGAACAGGTTCAGCAAAACCCCGCGCAAAAAATGCCGGAAACGAATCCTTTTCAAGCGGAAATAAATCCATATAAAGGGGCGTACAACAATCCTTTTGAATAAAATATGAAATACTTTTTCAAAAATTTATTAGCGTTTGCCATCGTTCTTTCCGGAGCGTTGGTTGTTTTTATTATTATCGTTAACGCGGTCGGAGCGCAAGGCAATATCGGATGGTTGCAATACATAAAATCGGGGCGGGATTTTAAGGTGGTGTTTGATAAAACGGCGGACAAATTCAACGATTCCAGATATACGGGCGACTATCGGACCGATCCGATGGGAACAATAAAGGGAGGGGAGACTTATGCGATTATTTATAAAAACGGCAGTTTCGCCGCTACCGGATATAATCAAGGAACCGGTCAAGTCGGGACATGGGCTTATTCAAATGCCAGACCCGAGAATAACCAATTTTCTTTGTGGGGGAGAATATATAAATTCGACGAAAAAGGAAATGTTTATGACTCAAAATATGGTTTAGTCGGCCATTTAAATGCGACGGCTGATTCAATCGTTTATCCGATTCCGGAATTAGGAAATTGTAAAAATAAGGAAGACTGCAAAAATTATTGTTCCAAGCAGGAAAATATTCCGACTTGCGCGGCGTACGGCGAGAAGAACAATCTTATTTCCAAAGAAGAAGCGGCTCGCGCCAGGAAATTCGCCGATGTTTTGAAAGGCGAGGGACCGGGCAGATGCAAAGACGAGAAAAGTTGCAGGAGTTATTGCGACAACATTTCTAATATTAATGAATGCATCCTTTTTGCGGAAAAGCATAATTTCGTGGATGGCAAACAATTGGCAGAAGCCAAAAAAGTGGCGGCGGCCTTGAAACAGGGAGCGACATTGCCGGGCAACTGCAAAGACAAAGCTTCTTGCGATAACTATTGTAAATTGCCCGAGCGCGTTGAAGAGTGTTTTGCGTTTGCCAAGGCGGCCGGATTCATAACGCCGCAAGAGGCGGCGGAAGCCGAGAGAGTTCTGCCTCTGATTAAAAACGGCGAAACTCCCGGCAAATGCAAGATCAAAGCCGAATGTCAGATATATTGTGATAATCCCGACAATGCCGTTGAGTGCGTAAATTTCGCGGAGAAGGCAGGTTTTGTGAGTAAAGAAGAAGCCGATATGGCGAGAAAAACCGGCGGCAAAGGGCCGGGCGGCTGCAGATCAAAAGAGTCTTGTGAACTTTTCTGTAATAAAAAAGAGAATCAACAAGAGTGTTTTAATTTCGCTAAAAAATATAATTTAATTTCGCCGGACAAATTAAAAGAAATGGAGGATGGAATGGGAAGATTGCGCGCGGGATTGGAGCAAATGCCATCCGAGGCGATTCAGTGTTTGAAAGACGCGCTGGGCGAAGGAATAATCGGCCAAATCCAGAGCGGCAATTTTATGCCGGGACCGGATATGGGTGAGACTATAAAAGGATGCTTTGATAAAGTATTGCCGCAATTACAGGCAAAACTTCAGGAGGGTTTTCGTCAAGCAACGCCGGAAACTTTGACTTGCTTAAAGAGCGGCTTGGGCGCGGAAGGATTTAATAAAATCCAAAGCGGCGAAGCGCCGAGTCCGGAAATGGGCGATATACTGCGAAGATGTTTTGAATCAATGAAAATCGAGGGCATAAAAAAGATCAGAGAGCGACTTGGGCAGATGCCGCCGGAAATGAAAAATTGCATTAATAAAAAACTCGGCGGCGATACTTTTGGTAAAATTGAGCGCGGTGAAGAAGTGGAGATCGGACCGGAAATCACAAACATAATCCAAGAATGCGCAAAGAGCGCCGAATTGCTATTCCAGCAAAAGATGCAGGAAGGACTAAAAAGCGCGCCGCCGGAAGTCAGAAGCTGTGTTGAATCAAAATTAGGGAATGTCAGCGAGCGGGTAAGAATCGGCGAGCTGAAAGGCGAGGCCGATATTCAAAGATTGGTTCAGGAATGCGTTTCGAGTTTTAAACCGCAAGGAATACCGGATGATATGCAGATTCCCGACGGGTTTCCGCAAGATATGGAATCTTTAAAGAAGATGCAAGAGCAATATCAAAATATGATGCCGCAAGGAGCGCCTCAAGGAATGACGCCGCCGGCGGGCGTCGCGCCGAATGTTGATTGTAGCTTGTTTAGCGCTGCGCCGTCATGTAATTATGTTCCGGCAGAATTTCAAAGCATTTGCCGGCAATGCAAAGGGCAATAGGTTAATTAAATAAAACATTCTTAATAATTTGCCCGAACTTCCCGAAGTCCAAACAATCGTTAGCGATTTAAAAAAATCGATAATCGGCAAGAAGGTTGCCGATTTTTGGCATGATGCGCCAAAAATAATAAAAAAGCCGAAGTTGGGAAATTTAAAAAAACAAATCAAAGGATTGAAAATTGTGAAAATTGAACGGCTTGGGAAAAACATTCTTATTTATTTGGCTGCGGATCGGAAATTAAAAACCAAAAATTTTATTTTATTAATACATCAAAAATTAACAGGACATCTTTTGCGCGGAAAGTGGCGGATATTTGGTAAAAAAGTAATTCCGCCCCGAGGCGGAGCTTTGGATGAAAAAGTTAACAAATATATCCATTTCATCTTAATCTTTGGCGATGGCTCTATGCTTGCCTTATCCGATTTAAGGAAATTTGCCAAAGTAATGTTTATGAAAGAAAGCGAGCTGGCCGGATTAGATGAGATAAAAAAAATGGGGCCCGACGCGCTGGATATAAAGTTGGAAGTTTTTGAGAGCATTGTCCGAAAGAGTAATAAAAAAATAAAACAAATATTGATGGATCAAGAAAAGATCGCCGGCATCGGGAATATTTATTCCGATGAAATATTATGGCGGGCGAAGATTAATCCGTTTATCCGTTCAAATAAACTTTCTGGCAGTGAAATAAAAAGGTTGTTTGAATCAATTTTCAAGATACTTAACCAAGCATTAAAATATCGTGGAACTTCTGTTTCTGATTATCGCGACCCTAATGGTTTAAAAGGAAAATACGGCGCGATTTTGAAAGTTTATCAAAAAGAAGGAGAAAAATGCTCTAGATGCAAGGCAATTATCCAAAGAAAAAAAATCGGCGGCCGGTCGGCGCATTTCTGTCCGAAGTGTCAAAAAATTTGACAAATTAACAAAAAAATGATTAACTAATATTAACTAAAAGGTTAATTAAAAAATAATATTTCCGGAGGAAAGATTTTGTTAAATAGTGAAAAGAAAGCGGTAAAAAATGAGAAATCTCGGAAAAAAAATATTTGCTCGCAAAAAATAACACAGCCACATTCGGAAATTTTACCCGAGGAAATTATTGAAAAATCATTGGAAAAAATGCTTATTGATAAAAAAATTGATAAGTATCACCGCGCTCAAGCCAATAGCGATCTTGATAGGCAAGGGATAGATTTCATTATAACGCACAAAGGAACCGATATTCCCCTCCAAGTCAAAGGACTTTTTCATGAAATAAAAATATATAGACATTTTACCAAATACATTCATCCCATGATTTTCGTGGATGAAATATTGAAAGCCCCCGAAAAAAATATTACTAAAGCCATAGAGGATTTAATTATCAGGTGCCGAAAAGAAAATCCCAAAAATAAACTCATTTATAGGGTGAAAAAAAATAAAATAATCGTTATCGTCATAGAAATTATAAAAGTATTTGATATATAACATATCAAAGATTTTATCCCCGCATTAACCGCGGGGATTTTTGTTTATTAATTAAAAAATTCCGATAACGATTGAATAATTTCTGTTTTTAAGATAAAATAATTAAATATGCTATATCAAATTAGCCTTCAAGAATTTCAAGGTCCGGTTGCCAAGCTGCTTGAGCTTATAGAAAGCCGCCATTTGGATATAACGCAAATTTCTCTCGCCGAGGTGACGGCGGATTTTTTGAAATATATAGAAACAATAGAAAAAGACAGGTCGGAAATTTTAGCGGAATTCCTTCCCGTTGCCGCCAAACTTATTTTAATAAAATCCAAAGCGATTTTGCCGAATCTGGAATTCACAGAAGAAGAAAGCCGGGAAATAAAAAAATTGGAACAGCAGGTTTCAGAATACCGCCGCTTTAAGGAGGCGTCTAAAATTATCAACGAACTTTGGCGGCGGAATAACGTGTCTTTGGGAAGAGAATTTTTAACGGGCATCAGATTTATCCGCCACCAAAAATGCTCTGTTGATGATAATTTTAAAAATTTCATTCCTTCAGAGAATTTTTTTTATCCCCCGTCATGCTTTGATCTTAATTTGTGCGCCGAAATGTTGCGGAAAATTTACCGGGAAATCGCGGCTCAAACGATACCTGACGCGGAACTTATTTTAAAAATAATTAACTTAGAAGAAAAAATACAGGAAACTTTGAAAAGATTATCGCAAGAGACGAACAATTATTTTTCAAGCATTATTGAAAAAGAGAGCCTCTCTGATGTCGTAATAACGTTTTTGGCGATACTCCATCTTTTTAAAGACGGCAAAGTAATGCTTGCGCAAGACAGCCATTTTGAGGAAATAAAAATAATGACTGTTTAGCGGCTGGCGACAATGTCTGATAATATTTCTGCCGAATCGCTAATAGAGGCCATTTTATTTATTTCCGGCGAACCGATGGCCGTAAAAAAAATCGCTAAACTGCTTCAAAAAAAAGAAGAAGAAGTCGCAGCGGCGCTTTTAAATATTCAAAAAACAAGCGAAGAAAATAAGCGCGGATTGAAAATTATCAATATCGGCGATTCTTTTCAGATGGTTACCGCGCCGGAGGCCGCCCCCCTTCTTTCTGATTTTGTTAAAGAAAGCTTTAATGAAGATTTAACCCCGGCTTCTTTGGAAACTCTTTCTGTTATTGCTTATAGGGGGCCGCTTACCAGGCTTGAAATAGAAAATATAAGAGGAGTGAATTCCAGCTACATATTGAGAAATTTAAACATCAGAGGTTTAATTACCAGGGAGCCGAGCCCTGTCCATGCCAATGCTTATCAATACAAAATAAGTTTTGAATTTTTAAGGCATTTAGGTTTAAATAAAGCGGAGGATTTTCCCGGCTTTGAGGAGCTTTCCAATCCGATAATAAGCGGGGAACCGACACTAATCGGCGAATCTGCAAAAATAGATGAATAGCAAAAATTATATTAGCCCGATTTTGGCCGGCGCGATATTAATTCTTGCCATTTTAAATGGCAGGAATTTTAATAATTGGCAGGCAAATGAAAATTTAAAAACACAATTTTTAGATGACGCGAAAGCAACCCAATTGAATGATTTTCAGGTTGATAAAAATAATGTTCGGGCGCCTGCGCCTGCTTTTGATATAAGCGCGGAACTGCTGTATCCTCAATCGGAAAAAATAAAAGGAGAGTCGGCGACCTCTGCTCGAGAAGAGCCAATTAATTCTACCGTTCTTCAATCCAACCAGTTGCCGTTGGAAATAATTCGCAAATGGGAAAATGGCGATCCCCAGATAACCGCTAAATCCGCTATTGCCGTTTCGGTTGACTCCAATTTTATCTTGTATTCAAAAAATATTTTTGAAAAAAGACCCATT
>CAYTHZ010000008.1:0-11612 GCA_964437745.1 uncultured Candidatus Saccharibacteria bacterium | reverse complement strand
CTTCAATTACAAAATTAATGACTTCGCTTGTGGCGATAAAATATTTGAAATCAGACCAAAAAATTACTGTAAGCGAGAGCGCGGCGTCTTTGCCGAAAGATGGCATGTCTTGCAATTTAAAACTCGAAGACAGATTGACGGTTGAACAGCTTCTTTATTGCGCTTTATTGATTTCGGCTAACGATTCGGCGCTCGCGATTTCAGAATTTTTGCCGACATTCGTGGCGTTAATGAATATTGAGGCAAAATCTCTCAAGCTTTACAATACCTATTTTAATGAACCTACCGGGTTGTCGCCGCTTAATCAATCTAACAGTTACGAGGTGGCGCAATTAACCCGCCATATTTTAAATGATTATCCGGAGATTTTTAAAATTCAGAAAACTTCTCAAATTACAATTAAGGATGACGGCGGAAAAGAGCGTCCGTTAATAAATTTTAATCGTTTTATAACGCGGCAGGATTTCAGGGGCGGAAAAACCGGATATACGGACGAAGCTATGGGCACTTTGACTTCAATTTTTGAATTAGCCGGGAATAAAAAAATAAAAGTAGTTATAGTTGTTTTGGGGAGCAACGACCGGTTTAATGATACCCTTAAAATATTGGATTGGGTAAAAAAAGAATATCAATGGTAAATTAAAAATGATTGCGAACGAAGAATTTGAAATTTATTGAAAATTCCAAATTCCAAATTCCAAATTCCAAATTCTATCCTTTTTCCCCAAATAATAAAAATTTTAACATTGGGAATCATGTCGTTTATTATCGCGATGTTTTTGGCGCCTCTGGTTTATAAATTTCTTGTAAAATGCAAATTAGGCAAACAAATCCGGAAAGAGGGCGCGCCCGTATTCCAATCTCTGCACCAGAAGAAAGAGGGAACGCCGACAATGGGAGGAATAATTATTTGTTTAACGGTAATAATTTTATCGGCGGCGATTTTTATTATTGCTAAAATATTCGACGGATTTTGGGAATATCTAAATTTTATCAATCGTCAACAAACCTATCTGCCGTTGGCCGCGTTTGTTTTGGCGGCGGCAATAGGGCTATTTGATGATTTGATGGGCATTTTCCGCAAAAAAGGAGACGGAATGAGTATGGGCAGGAAGCTGCTGCTTTATATTTTAGTGGCGGTAATTGGCGCTTGGTGGTTTCATTATAAGCTGGAATGGAACGATTTATACATCCCGTTTGTCGGTGTTTTTACCATCGGCGCCTGGCATATTGCTTTATTCATATTTATTATTATTGCCGCCGCTTTTTCCAGTAATGAAACCGACGGATTGGACGGCTTGGCCGGCGGCGTTCTTTTAATCGGCTACGCGGCTTTGGGGGTGGTCGCTTTTGTTTTGGGTAGACACGACTTGGCGGCGTTTACCATGGTGATTATTGGAGCGCTTTTAGCTTTTTTATGGCACAATATTTATCCGGCGAAGTTTTTTATGGGCGACATAGGTTCAATGTCTTTGGGTGTCACCTTGGGTGTTATTTCTATGCTCACTAATACAGTTTTTTTGCTTCCCTTCTTCGCTTTTATCCTTGTCTTAGAGTCAGCTTCTGTTATTATTCAGACGTTAAGCAAAAAAATATTAAAAAGAAAAATATTTATTTCCACTCCGATCCATCATCATTTTGAAGCCAAGGGTTGGCCGGAAACTCAAATTACAATGAGATTTTGGATAATCGGAATGATGGTTGCCGGATTCGGGCTTATTATATTTTTTATTGATAGATTTATATAAAAATTTTTTATTATTTTATTGCGAGTTCGCGGGTTAACGAGTTAATAAAATTTTCAAACAACGCGTTAACTTGCTAAACTCGTTAACAAATTAATGGTAAGAATAAAAATTGATCGCGAAAAATGCATTTCTTGCGGCACTTGCGTCGCCATGATGCCGGAGGTTTTTGAGTTGGATGATGAAATGAAAAGCAGAGTGAAAAATTCCGATGCCACATTAAAGACTTCAAAAGAAAAATTACAAGAGGCGGCGGAGGCCTGCCCCGTGGGCGCCATTGAAGTTATAGAGGATGAAAATTAAATTTTTCAAAAATAACTTAATGCGGCTTAAAAATAAAAAATTTAAAAAAATTGTCGTTATCGGCGGCGGAACAGGAATTTTTTCCGTTCTTTCGGGCATTAAAAAATACCCCGTTAATTTAAGCGCGATAATTACCATGGCCGACGACGGCGGATCTACCGGCATTCTGCGCGAAGAATTCGGCATTTTGCCCCCGGGCGACATAAGAAGAGCTTTAATTGCCCTATCTTCAACCGACCAGAAAATTTTGGCGGAACTTTTTAATTACCGATTTGAACAAGGAAGGGGAATAAAAGGCCACAGCTTCGGCAATTTGTTTTTAGCCGCGCTTGAAAGATTGAGCGGAGATTTTGAAAAAGCCATTGAACAGGCAAAAAAAATTCTTGGAGTCAAGGGCAATATCATCCCCGTAACCTTAAGCAGGTGCCGGTTGGCGGCGACTTTGGTAAACGGAAAAACAATATACGGAGAAACCAATATTGATATTCCCAAACACAACGGCGACATTCCCATTAAAAACATTCGGCTGTTTCCGAAGGCAAAGGCCAATAAAAAAGCCGTAAATGCCATTTTGGACGCAGACGCAATAATAATCGGCCCGGGAGACATCTACACAAGCATTCTTCCCAATTTAATAATAAAAGAAATTTCTTCGGCAATTAAAAAATCAAAAGCGAAAAAAATATACATCGCCAATTTAATGACAAAGTTCGGCGAAACTAACGGGTTTAAGGCGTCTGACTTTATTAATGCCGTGGAAAAATTCGCCGGAACAATTGATTATATTTTTCTAAACAGCAAAAAGATCTCCAAAAATATTCTTGCCGCTTACAAAGAAAAAAAATCAGAACCAGTGGAAATTGATATGGACAATTTGAAATTTGTTAGGTCTATAATTGTCGCCAAAAATTTTATGCGGCAGGGCAAATTTATCCGCCACGATCCGGAAAAAATAGCAAAAGCAATAATGAAATTAGTTTAAAAATCAAAAGCCCAAAGCATAAAACCTAAAATAAATAACTTAAATTAAAAATCTTAATTTTTTATTTTATAATTTAAAATTTTGAAATTATTTTGGATTTTGAGCTTTGAATTTTAAATTTTTACCATTATGTCGTTTACCCACCTTCACGTCCATTCTCACTACAGCCTCCTTGACGGCTTGATTAAGATTGACGATTTAATAAAGCGCTGCAAAGAGCTGGATATGGACGCGGTTGCCTTAACCGATCATGGCGTGATGTACGGCGCGATTGAGTTTTATAAAAAAGCCAAAAAGGCCGGGATTAAGCCGATAATTGGCTTTGAAGCATACACTGCCCCCTTGGGGCGCCTGCAAAAAAGAGCTAAAATAGACGACGAAAGATTCCATATCACCTTGCTTGCCAAAAATTTAACCGGTTATCAAAATCTTATAAAGCTTTGCACATTGGCTCATTTGGAGGGATTTTATTACAAGCCCCGCATAGACGACGAATTATTGGAAAAATATCATGACGGGATAATTTGCCTTTCCGGATGCTTGCAGGGAGAAATTCCGCAATTAATTCTTAAAAATCAAATTAATAAAGCGGAAGAAAAGATAATAAAATATCGCGATCTATTTGGGCCGGATAATTTTTATTTGGAAATCGGCCCTCATCCCAATCTTGCGGATTCTGTTGCCGCAAATAAAGAACTGATATTGCTTTCTAAAAAATTAAATGTTCCTTTGGTTGCCACTTATGATACGCATTATCTAAAGCCCGAAGACGCAGAATGCCAGGATATTCTTTTAGCGGTCGGGACCGGCAATAAAATTGAAGAAACCGACAGGCTGACGATGAAAGGCGAGGATTTTTCTTTTAAACCAAGCAGAGAAATTGCGGAGTATTTCAAAGATGTTCCGGAAACTATTTCAAACGCCGAAAAAATAAAAAATGCCTGTAATTTGGAGCTGGAATTGGGAAAAATAAAATTGCCTAAATTCCAACTGCCCGAAGGAAAAAACTCTAATGAGTATTTGAAAAATTTGGCAAAAGAGGGGTTGAAGAAAAGATATCCGGAAATTACGGAGGATATAAAAAATCGCTTTGATTACGAAATGGGCGTGATTGAAAAAACCGGCTTCGCTGACTATTTTTTAATTGTTCAGGATTTCATTAATTGGGCAAAACAAAGAGGAATTTCCGTGGGTCCGGGCAGGGGCTCGGCGGCCGGCAGTATTATATCTTATTGCCTCAATATCACCAATATTGACCCTTTGAAATATAACCTTCTTTTTGAAAGATTTTTGAATCCGGAAAGAATCCAGATGCCGGACATTGACATTGATTTTGCCGACACTAAAAGAGACGAGGTGGTAGAATATGTCAAAAACAAATACGGCAAGGACAAAGTGGCGCAAATCATCACTTTTGGGACAATGGCTGCCAGAGCTTCAATTAGGGACACGGGCCGCGCCATGGGCTTGGCTTACGGATTTTGCGATATGACGGCTAAATTAGTGCCTTTTGGATTATCGCTTGAAGAAGCTTTAGAATCAAGCGATGAATTAAGGACTTTTTATCATACAAATCATGATGCCCAAAAGTTGATTGATGCCGCCAAAAAGTTAGAGGGAGTGGCGCGCCACGCTTCGGTTCATGCCTGCGGGATTGTGATTGCCGACGAGCCGCTTATTAATTTTTTGCCCCTGCAATTTGCGCCTCAAAATAAAAATAATGAAATTATCATTACTCAATATGAAATGGGCTCTATTGAAGATCTAGGCCTTTTAAAAATGGATTTTTTGGGGTTGCGCAATTTAACCGTGATCCAGGAAGCGGTAAAATTAATTAAAAAAAATCATAATACAGAGATTGATATTGGCGCAATATCTTTGGATGATAAAAAAACTTACGAGCTTTTTAAAAAAGGAGAAACAGTGGGTGTTTTCCAATATGAATCGGAGGGAATGAAAAACTGCCTTAAAGGGATTAAACCAACAGTTATTGAAGATTTAATCGCTATTGTGGCTTTATATCGGCCGGGACCAATGGAGCTAATCCCAGATTTCATCAAAAGGAAAAACGACCCTAAATTAATTAACTATCTTTTACCCGAGCTGAAGCCAATTCTGGAAAATACTTATGGAATAATGATTTATCAGGAGCAGTTAATGCGGATTGCCAGGGATTTGGCGGGACTTTCAATGTCTCAGGCCGATATTTTGCGCAAAGCGGTTGGCAAAAAAATTCCGGAACTTTTGGCCGAACAAAAAGAAAAAGTAATTAATGGAATGAAAAATCACGGGATTGATGAAGCCACTGCCCAGAAAATTTGGAGCTGGATGGAACCGTTTGCCGGATACGCTTTCAATAAAAGCCACTCTGCTTGCTATGCTTTAATCGGCTACCAAACCGCCTTTTTGAAAGCTTATTATCCTCTGGAATTTATGACCAGCCTTTTGAATTCCGAATCCGGGGATATTGAAAGGTGCGCGGTTCTGATAAAAGAGTGCGAAAGGATGAAAATTAAAGTTTTGCCGCCGCATATCAACGAAAGTTTTTCCCAATTTTCCACCACTCAAAATCAAGAGATACGCTTCGGCCTTTCTGCCATCAAAAACGTCGGTGAAAATGTGGTGGCGGCGATTATTGAAGAGCGCGAAAAAAACGGCAAATTTTCCGGAACTGAAGATTTCCTTTTGCGGATAAGCCATAAAGATTTGAATAAAAAATCGTTGGAAGCCATGATAAAAGCAGGGGTTTTTTCGGGAATGGCGGATAGGGGAAAATTGCTTTATAATATAGAAAGTCTTTTAAAATATGCCAGAGATTCCAAAAAAGAAGCGGAAAGTCCCCAGGAGAGTTTGTTTGGCAAAATGGAATTTGCCAAAAAATCGTTAAATATAGAATCCGGAGAAGAGGCGGCTCTCAAGCAAAAATTGCTTTGGGAAAAGGAGCTTTTGGGGCTATATATTTCCGGTCATCCGTTGGACAATATAAAAAATATGCCGACAAAGCCAGCCGGAGAAAGATTTGTTAACTTAAATGAAATTCACAACGGCATGAACGGAGTGTTTGTAAGAACTGTGGGTTTGCTTTCGGAGATAAAAAAAATAAATACCAAAAAAGGAGAGCCAATGCTTTTTACAAAAATAGAAGACAAGCGCGGCGCCATTGAAACCATTGTTTTTCCCAGAACCTTGGTTAAAAGCGCTTCCGCATGGCAGCTAAACAACATAATCAGCATCAGGGGAAAAATAGATTTTAAAATGGGCGAACCGAAAATGATTTGCGACGACGCGGTTTTAATAGAATAAGTTTTAATTTAGTATTCGTTATTTAGTGTTTGGTATGATCGTTAATAATTATGTTAGAAAATAACAATGACAAATTAATGAAAATACGCCATTCGTTGAGCCATATTTTGGCCATGGCGATTTTGGAAAGATTTCCCGGGGCAAAATTGGGCATAGGGCCGGTTATTGAAAACGGATTTTATTATGATTTTGAATTGCCCGATGGATTAGGTCCGGAAGATTTGCCGCACATTGAAAAAAGAATAAAAGAAATAATCAAGAAAAATATTGTTTTTAAAAACGAGGCGCTTTCCACTAAAGACGCTAAAATCGCATTCAAGCATCAACCGTATAAATTAGAATTAATAGAAGAATTAACCGAAAATCATGAGCAAATTTCTCTTTATCAGTCTGGAAGCTTCGTTGATCTTTGCGCCGGACCTCATGTTAATTCCACAAAAAATATTAATCCTAATTCGTTTAAATTAACCAAAATAGCCGGCGCTTATTGGAAGGGAAATGAAAAAAACCCAATGCTTACAAGAATTTATGGCATTGCTTTTTTGACCGAGAAAGAATTAAAAGAATACGGCGAAGAGTTGACTCGGTCCGAACAAAATGATCATCGAAAATTAAACAAAGCGATGGAAATATTCCATATTTCCGATACTGTTGGAAAAGGGCTGCCTCTTTGGCTTAAAAACGGCGCCACCATAAGAAGAATCTTGGAAAGATTTATTGTAGATGAGGAATTAAAAAGAGGATATGAACATGTTTGCACTCCTGTTATCGGCCGGCTGGAGCTTTATAAAATTTCCGGCCATTTTGACTATTATAAAGAAAGCATGTATCCGCCGTTTGCGGTGGACGGCGAAGAGTATGTTTTAAGGCCAATGACTTGCCCGCATCATTTTATGATTTATAAAGCCAAGCCGAAGAGCTACCGCGATCTCCCCGTGCGGCTGGCGGAAATAGCTTCAATGTACCGCAAGGAAAAATCAGGGGAATTAACCGGACTTGTCAGGGTGATGGGATTTACTTTGGCCGATGCGCATCTTATCGTGAGGCCGGATCAGCTGGAAAAAGAATTCGGCGATGTGATGAAATTAATTCAATTCGTAATCAAAAAGTTGGGGCTGGAAGAAAAAGTCTGGTATCGGGCGTCGTTGAGAAATAAGGCCAAAGAAAAATATATTCAAAATGAAAATCTGTGGGACAGCGCCGAAAAATTCCTTATCTCCATTCTTCAAAAATTAAATTTAAAATATGTCGCGACCGAAGGCGAAGCGGCGTTTTACGGCCCCAAGGTTGATATTCAGATAAAAAATATTGCCGGAAAAGAAGAGACTTTATTTACGGCTCAAATTGATTTTTTATCCGCTGATAGGTTTGCGATGGAATACATGGATGAAAAAGGGCAGGCCCAAAAGCCCATAGTAATCCATCGCTCTTCCGTGGGCGCTTTGGAACGGACCATTGCTTTTTTGATAGAACACTGCTCCGGTAATTTGCCTCTTTGGCTTTCTCCCGCGCAAGCGGCGATAATTCCCATAAGCTCTAAACATCAAAAATACGCGCAAAAAATAGCGGAAAAGCTGGAAAAAAGCGGCATTAGGATGGAAATTTTAGACCAAAATGAAACCGTGTCTTATAAAATTCGTTCGGCGGAGATTAAAAAAATTCCATATTTGTTGATTGTGGGCGATAAAGAAATTAAGAAAAAGACAGTAAGCGTAAGAAAAAGGCAAAAAGGAGATTTGGGTTCTAAAAAAATTGAAAGCTTCATTAAAACAATCTTAAAAGAAATAAGATAGTAGATAGAGCTGGTTTTTAACCAGAAAATCATAAGACCTGTTGCAAAATATTATTTTACAAGAGGTCTATGGCTAAAATAGCCAAAATGTTAATGGTTAATGGCCGTTTATTTGTCTAAAATTAAAACACTTTTAATATTTTTGGGAGACATATTTGTTTTTTACGCCGCGCTGGCTTTAACTATTGCTTTTCGTTATAACTTTTCGGATTTTCCCGATTTATTTTTTGGACATTTTGTTCCTTTTACCATAATTCTTTTAATCTGGATTTTGAATTTTTTTATTGGAGATTTTTACCAGTTAAGAAAAATTTTCTCAGGCATTAATTTTTATACCCGAGCTTCCAAGATAATACTTTTGAATATTTTAATTGCCGCAGTATTTTTTTATTTTATTCCTTATTTCAAAATAACTCCGAAGACCAATTTGCTTATTTTTTCTCTGATTTTTATCCCCCTTTTTTTCTTTTGGAAATATTTATTTCAGAAGATGATTGCAAAAAATGGAGGGCAAAAGCTCCTCTTTATTGGCGAAGACGAGGAATATCGGGAGCTTATAAATTATTTAAAAAATCATCCCCAGCTGGGCTATCGGGCGAAATCCCACCTTCGCTTTTTTGACGACGGAAAAATAGCCGAAGCGGACGCGTTGATCAGAGAAGAAAAAATTGACACTGTTATTATCCCCAATCAGCTGAAGAAAAATCAGGCGCTAATTAATTATTTTTTCAAAAATTCTCATTTGAATATCAATGTGGTGGATATCCCCAGTTTTTCAGAGGAAATGCTTTTGAAAATTCCCATATTCAGCTTGGAAGAATCTTGGTTTTTGGAAAATTTGCTCTCTAACCGCAAACTGGTTTTTGAAAAAATAAAGCGGTTATTTGATGTTTTCACCGCTTCTTTTTTGGCTATTTTTACTGCTTTGATTTTTCCTTTGATAGCGCTGGCGATTAAAATTGAATCTTCCGGACCGGTTTTTTATCGGCAAAAAAGAGTGGGAAAAAACGGAAAAATATTTGAAATGGTAAAATTTCGCTCAATGTATGCCAAATCAAAAGATGGCGGCGCTGAAAACGGAAAAGCGGTTTGGGCGAACGAAAATGATCCGCGAGTCACTAAAATCGGAAATATTTTAAGAAAAACGCGGATTGATGAAATTCCCCAGATAATTAATATTTTAAAGGGAGAAATGTCTCTTATTGGTCCGCGGCCGGAACGTCCGGAATTTGAAGCGGAATTGTCGGAAAAAATTCCTTATTATAATATGCGCCACCTTATCTTTCCGGGATTAACCGGTTGGGCGCAGATTAATTATCCTTACGGAGCCTCTATAGAAGACGCTAAAGAAAAATTGGAATATGATTTGTATTATCTTAAAAATCGCTCGTTGATTTTAGATGTCGTTATCATTCTTAAAACCGCAAGAATAATAATAAGCCGGGAAGGACGATAACGGCCGATTCGTTTTTAGCGCGCGCCGCCTTTGGGTTAGAATTTGAAATTTAGAATCTGGAATTCGTTTTAATTTCCAATTTCCATACTGAATTTTAAATTTCTAATTTTGAATTTTGAATCAAATCAGAATTTTCGAAATTCGAAATTTGTTTTAAAATTTATTTATTTAAAATTGATTCGAAATTAAAAATTGGAAATTAAAAAATAGTTAAAATCAACTCATTATAATGAGCCTAAAATCTTTTTTTTTCATTAATCAAAATTTAAATCAAAAAATAGCCAAAAATACCTTTTGGCTATTTTTTGGCCAGATTGTAAGCCGGTTGTTAAGATTTTTTCTTATTGCTTACAGCGCGCGACTTTTGGGGGTGCAGGATTTCGGGCTTTTTTCTTTTGCTTTAAGCATTATTATGATATTCGGGCTTTTTTCCGATGTGGGAATCGGGCCACTTTTAACCCGCGAGCTTTCTAAAAACGAAAATGAAAAAGAAAAGCAGAAATACTTTTTTACCTCTTTTTATTTAAAGTTGGCAATTATCGCGCTGCTTATTTTAGCCGCTGCCGTTCTTGCGCCTTTTATTCCCAATCAGGCCGCGACTCCTGTTTTTTATGTTCTTTTTTTAATGATGATATTAAATATTTTGGGAAGCATATTTATCCCGATCAGCCAGTCATTGGAAAAAATGGAGCTGGAGGCGTTTTATAGCATAATAAACAGTTTGGTTGTGGTTGCTTGCGGCTTTATTTTTTTAAAATTTTATCCATCGCCGATTATTTTAGGCGCTGCTTATGTTTTGGGATCTTTTGCCGCGCTGCTTTTTATTGTTGTTGCTCTAAAAAAGTTTATTCATTGGAAAAAAATAACTTTTGATTTAAAAACGGCTAAAAAGATAATTGGTTGGGCTTGGCCGTTGGCTTTGACCGGCCTTACCGCTTCAATAATGGGCCATTCCGGGAGTTTGATTTTAGGATGGCTGGGGCCTATTGAAGATGTGGGAATTTACAACGCCGGATTGAAAATTTCTTTTTTGCTTTTTGTGCCCGCGGGATTAATAGCCGCCGCTTCATTTCCGGCGCTCAACCGTTTTTTATTAGAAAAAAGCAAGTTTATAGAAGTAATTAAGCAATCAATACAAACATCTTTGTATTTAGCCTTTCCATTAGTTGTTGGCGGAATATTGTTGGCAAAATCTATAATTAATTTAATTTTTGGCGCCGAATACGAAGCGGCTTATATAGTTTTTCAAATCACTCTTCCGATACTTTTTGCGGTCTATGTAACCACTATTTTGAATAACGGGTTGTTGGCGCGCAATTTTCAAAAAAAGGCCGCGCTTTTCTCGTTGATAGCCGCGATTTTTAATATAATCCTTAATTATTTTTTAGCTAAATCATACGGTTTTTGGGGAGTTGCGATAAGCATTTTAATTTGCGAATATCTGGTTTTTGCTTTAATCCTCGGTTTTTTTGTCGGTAAAATTAAATTCTGGCCGTTTAGCAAAGAAATAAAAAAGCCGTTTTTAGCCGCAATCGCAATGGGGGCGTTTATCTTGCTTTTTAAAAATTATTACTTTAATATCTTATTAATTATTCCTTTGGCGGCGTTAATTTATATCATTACCCTTTATTTTTTGAAAGCAAATATTTTTAAACAATTAGCATCCGCCATTAATGCGTCGGAATAAAATTATAATGAAAAAATACAATCCTCATCAAATTGAAAAAAAATGGCAGGAAATCTGGGAAAAGACAAATTACAAAGATTGGAAAGCAAAAGATTTTTTTAAAAAGGAAAAATTTTATCTTTTAGTTGAATTTCCTTATCCGTCCGGAGACGGGCTTCATGTCGGCCATTGCCGCAGTTATACCGCTTTGGATATTTTGGCGCGCAAAAAAAGAATGGAGGGCTTTAATGTTTTATATCCAATGGGTTGGGATGCTTTTGGCCTACCCGCGGAAAATTATGCCATTAAAAAAGGCGTTCATCCGGCTTTGGTTACCAAAAAAAACATCATAATTTTTAAAAAGC
>CAYTHZ010000007.1:0-20560 GCA_964437745.1 uncultured Candidatus Saccharibacteria bacterium | reverse complement strand
TTTCACGTTTTGCTTCGCCCCGTTAGAAAGTCCGGCCGAGTTTTTGCCGCTCAACAACATTGCGCGCGATTTCGCCTTACGGCTTTCTTTGCGGAGACAATGAGCATCTATTTAAGACTTCTAATGGGGCAATTCCCGTTAGAAGTTCAGCCGAGTTTTTATCTTTGCGCAAGACATCCTGCGAAATCGCCTTCGGATTTTGGCGATATAAGATATTATTTTTTGTAAAACTTCTAACGAGGTTTCGCGAGAAACTCTATTAAAACAATACGGACTGAAAACAGAAATAACGTTAATGGTATTTTTAAGATGGGTTCTAATAAAATTATATTTTAAGCAAATCCGAGTTTTTAATTTAGTATTTTGTTTTGCGGGATGGGCATTTAATGTTTTGGCAAGACCTGGTCCAGCCGTTCCATCCGTATCCTACGAGCATTATTGTTTGGCACCGGGCGCAGTATTCCGGAGCTAACCAGTGCTTGTGATTATTGATTTTGCGCCGAAATTTTTTGGACGCATTCTTTCCTTTTTTTATCGGTTTGGGATTTTGGTCGCGATTGCAATTCATAAGCTTTAACGATTCCTCCTTAATTTATATTTAATTTTTAAAGACGCAAATGATATGGTATTATATAAATATAATTTTGTCAAATAACAATTTAAGCGAGCGAGATTGCGGGCGAGAGTTGGCGGCTTTTCTTGACGCAATGCGAGACAAATTAATATTATGACCCCAAAAAAATATTTATTTATGATTTTGACGGTTGCTGTTTTAATGATGGCGGTTTTGATTTTTGCATTTGTTGTTTATGAAATTACCACACCGCTGTCTTTAACCGGAGAAGAAAAAGAATTTTCGGTAAGGAGCGGAGACGGATTTAGGGATATCGCCGACAAATTGAGGGCGGAAGGAATTATCCGCAACGCTCAGATATTCAAAGTGTGCGTAATTTTAAAAGGATGGGCGGATAAATTAAAGGCGGGAGATTATAAACTAAGTCCTGCCGATTCTGTTTTGCAAATTGCCCAAAAAATTTATGAAGGAGAAAAAAACAAAGAAATCAGGATTGTGATTCCAGAGGGATATAATATATTTGATATTGATAAAAAATTGGCCGAAGCGGGGTTGATAAATAAAGGTAATTTGATAGGCTTTAATCCTAATCCGGCCTTATTGAGAAAATATCCGTTTTTAGACGAAATTCCGGAAAATTTGCCAAGACATTCGGCGCTGGAAGGATTTCTTTTCCCGGATACTTATAATTTTTTCCAGACAGCTGATAAATCTTTGGAGCCGATTTTAGCCAAATTTTTAGATAATTTCAACGCTAAAATCAGCGATGATTTGAAAAATGAAACGTTAAAAAGAGGATTAAATTTTTATGATGTTTTAAAAATGGCATCGCTTTTGGAAAAAGAGATTTCTTTTTTTGATGAAAGGGCTGATGCAGCCGGCGTTTTATGGAAACGCTTAAAGACGGGGATGCCTCTTCAGGTAGACGCGACTGTTTTTTTTATTAAAAAATATCTATTAAGCAATTTTGCTTTAAATGGCGAAGAGCCGGTAAAATTATTAGCTCAGGATTATGACGTTGAATCATTTTACAATACTTATCTTTATAAGGGGTTGCCGCCGGCTCCGATTTGCAATCCGGGGCTGGAATCAATAAAGGCGGCAATATTTTATAAGGATAATAATTATTGGTATTATCTTTCCGATTTAAAAACCGGAAAAACGATTTTCGCTAAAACATTTGAAGAACATAAAAAAAATAAAGTAAAATATTTAACCAATTAAAATTTTTAATTTAATTAATTTGAGAAAAGAAAGAGAGATAAAAAAAAGAAAAATTAAAAACCGCCCATGGATAAAATCAGGGCGGCTTTTTTAACGAGTCTCTAATTTTTCTTTTTATCCGTATCCGAAGGCAAAAGATAAACGAATATCGTAGAAAATAAAACGAATATAATGCCTATTATTACCGAATATCTCAGTATCAAGGCGCGATAGGCTTCTTGGCCGAGCCAATTAGCATCGCCTATCAAAGGTTTGAAAATAAAATACGACTGCTGAATCATCCAGGCGGCAGATGTTTTAAGTTGGGCAATAAATATCGGCCCGAAACAATAGGCTATAATTGCTAAAAGCATCCCGCATAAGGAAATAAAAATCCATTTTTTTTGCGCGATAAATTTTTTTATTATTATTAGGGCGCAAAAGGCAATTAGAGCAATGCCTAAAAGAACTATGATAATAGCGTTAAAATTCAATGATATTGTTGTTTCCGGATGGCGCAGCATAGTTTTTAAAATATCTATCATTTTGCCGCCGACAATGTTGCTTAAGAATGCTCCGGCAATATTGGAAAGAGCCATAAAGTAAGCGTATGTCATTCCCTCAGCTTTTTTCGGAGCTAGTTCTGCGGCAAGTGAAAGGGGGATTAAAAACGAAGCGATTGTGGCATAGCTGAATATTACATTATTTAATACATAAATGGATTTATAAGTAAGGGCAAGCGGAGTTAAAGGAATTCCTGCTGCTGCCAGACAAGTTGGAACGGAAATGGGCAGGATAACGAGCCATATTAAATAAAATCTTGCTTTTGCGGCAACCGGGCCATATTTCCAGTTATAGCGTTTTTTTATTAAGCGATAATAAGCTGCGTTGATTAGCCAAATATAGATGGTTAATCCCAAAAACCATTTCCACCAAGGCATATTTCCACCAGGAACATTTATGTTCAGGGTGTGGCTGAATATTGATTCGGGAACAAAATAAAGCAGATTAACGACATAATAAATAACTCCGATTGCTATGCTGGCGTAGAGGTAGTGCTTGGCTTTAATTTGGGGAAACCATTTTAAAAGTCCCATATAAAGCACGATCGCTAGGGGGAAAATAGCGTTTCCTATTCCTGTATTTACGCCTAAAAATATTTCGTCAAATTTTAGGATGTCTATTGTATAATAGGAAAATGCCGCGCCAAAAGAAGGGCTAAATTTCCAGAAAAATATGAAAGCCGAAAGAACCCAGAATATTTTTGAAGTAAGTATTTCTTTAAAAATTCCGGTAATCGATTTTTCTTTAGCATTATTTTCGAAATTTTCCGGTTGCGATAATTTTTCGTCGCATTTCTTTATTTTTTCTTCTTGGACAAAGAACCAGCTGATGGTGGCGGAAATGCAGGGGATAAATCCTGTAATGATGAATACATAATATATTTGCAAGTCGCCGCTTTTAATAAGGCTTTGCATCCAACCGCCGCAGAAACCGGCTATAGCGGAAGCGATTCCCAAGGCAAACCATTGCAGATTGACGAAAAATTTTTCTTTATTAAACTTTTGTCCACGTTCAACCATTATGGCGTCGCAGACAACGTCTACAAACGCATATCCCAAAGACGAGAAGTTGAAAACTAAAATTAAAACAGCATATTTGGTGTATTCAGCGTAAGCCATAAAAGCCAAAAGCCACCAAGAGTTTGCGGCAATTAAGGCCATTAATACCATATAGGTTTTACGGCGATAGCCAAAAATTGGAAATCGGTCGGAAATGAATCCGAAAAAAGGCTTCATCAGCCAGGCGAAACTGGTAACTGCCGTGAAATATTGCAACTGGACATCGGTAAATTTTAAGACGTCTTTAAAATAAAACAACAGCGGTATGCTGGTTAAGCTTTGGCTTCCTTGTGCCGCGTAAATTGTGGCTAAAACCACGCTAATTTTAAAAAATTCAATGCCAAACTTTTCGTTAACGAAATTCAAAAACCTTCTTGGGTAAGCGGAGATGTCTGTCATTTTTTATCCTTTTTTATTTTTAAAAGAATTTTTTTCATCATCAGCCTATCAGTTTATTGGGGGGTCGTCAAGATGATAAGCGAATTTTATTGCTATTTTGTTTATTTGCGATTACAATGTTAAATATGTCTCAAGGTTGGATAGATAAAATTTGTAAAAAAATTTTAGATATTTGCGGCGCTATTTTCGGCCTCGTTTTTTTCAGTCCCTTATATTTGCCTATTGTTTTGGCGATAAAGTTAGAATCAAAAGGCCCGATTATTGAAAAACTGGAAAGAGTTTCCGGAGGTAGAAAAATTTATGTTTATAAATTTCGCTCAATGATTGAGGGGGCGCATAATCGGAAAAAAGATTTAATGCATTTAAATGAACGAAACGACGGCCCATTTTTTAAAATTAAAAACGATCCGCGTTTAACCAGGGTGGGAAAAATCATCAGGAAATTTCGTTTTGATGAAATTCCTCAATTAGCCAATGTTTTAAAAGGAGATTTAAGTTTGGTTGGGCCGAGGCCGCATGAGCCGGCAGAAGTGGAGAAATATCCGCTGGAATATAAGATATTAACGGAAACTAAAGCCGGAGTTACCGGGCTTTCGCAGGTATCTGGAGCTTCCAGTTTGCCGTTTTTGAAAGAATTGGAAATAGATAAAAATTACTTGGAACAATGGTCAATTTGGCTGGATTTGAAAATAATTTTTAAAACACTGGCGATTTTATTTACCGACGCTAATGCGGTTTAAAACGCGGATTTGCGCGGATTAACACGCGGATTTTCGCGGAAAAATTGATGAATACGAATTATTATTTTATGCAAGAAGCGGTAAAAGAAGCCCTAATCGGCGTTGAAAAGGGCGAGGGCGGGCCGTTTGGAGCGGTTGTTGTTAAAAATGGGAAAATAATCGCCAAGGCGCATAATGAAGTTTTAAAAACTAATGATCCTACCAATCATGCTGAAATGGTGGCTATCAGAAAGGCGACAAAAATATTAAAAAGATTTGATTTATCCGATTGCGAGATTTATTCCACTTGCGAACCGTGTCCTATGTGTTTTGGCGCGATTCACTGGGCAAAAATGAAAAAATTATATTTCGGATGTTTGCGCCAAGATGCCGCTAAAATAGGATTTGATGATAAGTTTATTTACGATATAATAAAAGGAAAGGCTAAGAAGAAACAGGTTTTGATAGAAAAAATAGGAAGAAATAAATGTTTGGAAGTTTTTAGAATTTGGGAAAATAAAGAAGATAAAAAGCGATATTAAAAATATAAGAAGCTTGATTTAAAGTTTAATTTTCTACTATTTGGTATGCCGAGCAGTGAAAATTCGACAATATGATTTTTAGTCAATAAGCAGTCAGCCGGCATCATTTTAATAAATTCATCTTTATTTTAAGATTTTGGATTTTTGTTTCACAAAAATCTCAGTCGAATTTCTACTATCCGGCATGCGCGTTGCTTTAGTTCATGATTATTTAAATCAATATGGCGGAGCAGAAAGAGTTTTGGAGGTTTTAACCGAAATTTTTCCCGAAGCGTCTATTTACACGCTTTTTTATGATGAAAAATTAACGCACCAAAGATTTTTAGGAAAAACTATTTTTACTTCTTTTTTGCAAAAAGTTCCGGCAATCAAAAATCATCATCATTTTTTTATGATGCTCATGCCTTATGCCGCAAAAACTTTGGATCTTTCCGATTATGATTTGGTTTTTTCCGATTCCGCCAGCTACGGAAAAGGCATAAAGGTGGGTCCGCAAACGATTCATATTTGCTATTGCCATACTCCATTGCGATATGCTTGGGAATCAAAAGAAT
Organism: uncultured Candidatus Saccharibacteria bacterium; assembly: GCA_964437745.1. Classification (GTDB taxonomy): domain Bacteria; phylum Patescibacteriota; class Minisyncoccia; order UBA6257; family CAYTHZ01; genus CAYTHZ01. The sequence goes on along the minus strand of CAYTHZ010000007.1, from coordinate 14,947 downwards.
ATTTAAAAGAATATCCTTTGCCTGCCGCGATTAAGTTTTTTTTGCCTCCGCTTTTGGCGTATTTGCGCAGATGGGATAAAAATGCGGCCTCCAAAATAAATTATTTCATTGCCAATTCCGGATTTATCGCTGATAGGATTTCTAAATATTACAATAAGGATTCAAAAGTTATTTACCCGCCTTATGACACAAACAAGTTTTATTTTGATAAATTTAAGTTTAATTATTTCTCCGATTATTATTTGGCATTAGGAAGATTTCTTCATTATAAAAAATTTGACTTAGTTATCCGCGCTTTTAATAAAATAGGGAAGCGGCTTTTAGTGGTGGGCGGAGGTCCGGAGGAAGAAAAACTAAAAAAAATGGCCGGTCCGACTGTTGAATTTTCCAAATTCACAATTAACTCTGACGAATTGCGGAATTATTACTCCAATGCCAAGGCTTTGATTTTTCCGCAACTGGAGGATTTTGGCTTGGCGGCGGTTGAGGCGATGGCTTGCGGCTCTCCAGTTATCGCTTTTAAAAGCGGCGGAGCCAGAGAAAGCGTTAAAGAGGAATTATCCGGAATTTTTTTTGATAATCAGGATGAAGATTCGCTTATTGATGCAGTTTTAAGATTTGAAAAAATGCATTTTGACAGGGAAAAGATAGCTCAATATGCTAAAAGATTTGGAAAGGAAAGGTTTAAAAAAGAAATTATGATGTTTGTAGATAAATGCTTGTCGCTTTCTTGCGGCGAAAAATAACAAGATTTTAGAACTCGTCTCAAAAATACGCTTGGGCTGTAATCGGCGAATTTCTGCCACGACCGCTTTATCGGAATTCGCCATATTTTCCAAATACGGCTTATTATTAGCGGCCGCCGGCTTTACTGCAAAATTCGCTCGATTCTCCGCCCAAGGCGGATTCGCCTCTGGCGGACATTTTCAGAGCCATTTTTGAGATGGGTTCTGGGAAATTTAAAACATCGTTTATCACAACCCGTCTTGCTATAGCGAGGCGGATTTTTTGTTGTGGTATATCGCTAAATATTGACCAATTAGAAAGTCCAGCCGAGTCTTAAATAACAAAAAATATTGCGCGCGAAATCGCCTTTTCGGCTTTATTTTTTAATAATATTAATGTTTATTTCAAGATTTCTAACGGGGTTGACAAATTTTTTAATCATTGGTATTTTTAAGCCAGATAATATTCTCTTTAAAATATTTTATTAAATTTGACGATAAGCAAAAAAAGGAGGATAAGATGAAAGTGATGAAATTAGCAGTAATGGCGGTGTTTGTTTCGGTTTTATTTATGATTTTATTTATGGTGGGGGGCGCCGCGGCTTTTTTTGAGCCGAGCGAGCTCTTGCAGTGGAACCAGAAAGAAAGATTGACTGGCAGTTTTTCCGCCAGATATTATTTCATCAATGACCAGCCGGTTCAGATGGGAAAGTTCACCGTAGGCGGTCCAAATTATTTAAGCCGGCAAGATGTAAGACTACAGTATCGTTTTTGGGAGGGTAATATTGGAAAAGTGGAGGGTTTTGTTGGCACCTCTCTGCTGACTCATTGGGATGTGGCTGACAGGCTGCATTTTACCGCCGAGTTAGGATATACCTTTAAAGATAGAATAAGATTATCTTTGGGTCATTTCGGCGGCCTAAATGTTGGCATTGAAAATTATCCAGCCAGAGGAATTACCGCGCAATGGCTGGGTGTTTCTGGGATGATATACAAAATGGACAACATCTCAGTTGTCGGATATGGCCGTTATTATTGGTATTCTAAAATTCCGAGTCAAATTGGAAACAGGTTTGGCACAGGAGATGACGGTAATATTGCTTCTGATATCTTAAAGACAGAATTTGGTTTTCAGGGATTGTTTAAGCAGGGTAAATGGGAATTTGATATTGCCCCCTACGTCTATTTAAACGATTCTTACAAAACGGATCGCATCGGAACTTGGGCGAGCGCTCGATATGATATGCGATCCCTGCTGAAAAATAAATTGCCTTTAAAAGTAGAGGTTGGCGGAAACTATAACGCCAATACTGATTTCAAAAAAGATGAGAAGCAGCTGTGGCTTCGACTTATCTTAGAATTCAAATAAAGAAAACTCCTGCGTTTAAAAGCGCAGGAGTTTTTATTTTTTTATTATTGGTAGCGCGGAATGCTTGCTTGAATATTTATTTTGCCGAATATACTATTATATGAACCTATATGAACCAGCGCGCGCGGGAGTTGACCCCGTTAGAGATTCAACCGAGTTCAGATTTTATTTTAAGATTTCCGGCGAAGCCGCCTTGCGACTTGCTTTATTTTTTGTATATTATTTATAAAATCTTTAACGGGGTTGATTTTATTTAATATTCGTTGTATGATAATGACGAAAAGAATATGCGATATAAAATTTTTTGCTAAATTTTTAAAAATTGAAAAAGGAGACAAATATGTCTATGTCCGAAAAGCAGAAAAAAGAAATTTTTATTGATAATGAAAAATGTCGTAATTGCGGATTATGCCTTTGGGTATGTCCAAAATCTGTTTTTGAAAAGAAAGATAAAAAAATTATCGCGGCATATCCCGAAAAATGCATTGGCTGCAGGCTTTGCGAATTGAATTGCTGTGGCGCCCTTGATTTGAAATTGGGACATAATAAGAAGGAAAAAAAGCGCTCGGATATTTTGGTTCCAAAGCAGCCGCGCGGCGGATGGAAAGAGATTGAAACCAAGATGGCCGGAAAATATTTTTTAAGCGGTAACGAAGCGATTGTAAAAGCGGCGATTATTGCTGGTTGCGGTTATTTTGCAGGCTATCCGATTACTCCGGCAAATGAAATTTTAACGGAATTCGCAAAAGAACGTTCTAAAAATTTGATTGTCAGACAATCTGAAGATGAAATAGCGGCCTTGCAGATGGTTTTAGGAGCGGTTTGGTCCGGAAAAAAAGGAATGACCGCGACATCCGGTCCGGGATTTTCTTTGATGCAGGAAAGTATTTCTTGGGCATCAATGACGGAAACGCCCTGCGTGATAGTTGACGTTCAACGTTCTGGTCCGTCAACCGGACAACCCACAAAACCTGCGGCAATGGATTTGCGGGAGGGCAGATGGGGTTCTCATGGCGGAACGTCGCTTATAGCTTTATATCCGGATTCCGTACAAGAAGTTATCGATTTAATTATTGCTTCGTTTAATCTGGCGGAAATATATAGAGTGCCTGTCATTTTGTTTTCCGATGCGTATTTGGCGCATCTTAAAGAGAAAATTGAAATTCCGGAAAAAATAAAAATTTTTGAAAGAATTTATATTCCGGGGGCGCCGGCTTTTGGTCCGACCGCAGATTTAAAAACTCCGTCTATGCCAAAATTTGGCGATATTGCAAATTTATCCATTACCGGTTCCACTCATTATCCGAATGGCAGCCGTTCCACCACAGACGCGGATGTTCAAGAAAATCTCATTCTTTATTTAAGGGACAAGATTGTAAAAAATAGGGAAGAAATTTTTAAATTAGCTTTTCCGGAAATGCTGCGTTTGGACGACGCGGAAATAGTGGTTGTGGCATTTGGCACCGCTGCGCGTTCCGCTAAATGGGCGATTGCCAAAGCCAGGGAACAAGGAATAAAAATTGGACTTTTAAGACCCAGAATTATTTTCCCTTTTTGCTCTAATTTAGTTGAAGAAATCAGCAAAAGAGAACAGACGAAATTTTTCCTGGTTCCGGAAATGAGCCAAGGACAAATGAATTATGTGGTAAGGGAAAAAGTTGCCAAACCTGTGATTTCTTACGCGCGGCCTAACGGGAAAATGTTAGACCCCAAAGAATTACTGAAGTTTATTATATCGCTTAAAGATAAAGAGGTGGTAGATGACTAAGAGCGTCGTTGATTTGAGAAAAGAAAATTTTAAAGTATCCGAAACCCCATTTTGTCCGGGATGCGGATATGAATTATTCATTAATTGTTTTTTAAAAGCGCTTGATGATATGAATATGTCGCTTCAGGATTTTGTTTTTGTTTCGGGAATTGGTTGCGCGCCGTGGATTACTTCAACTTGTTTTAAGGCGGATGTTTTGCATTGCCTTCATGGCAGGTCGCTGAATTTCGCGCGCGGAGTAAAAGACGCCAATCCGGATTCAAAAATAATTTTGATTTCCGGAGACGGCGACCTTTTAAATATCGGCATGGGTCATACCGTTCATACCGCTTTAGAAGATTATGATTTTCCGATTTTTCTTTTAAATAATTTTAATTACGGAATGACTGGCGGGCAGGCGGGCGCTACTACGCCACAGGGCGCGAAAACTCTTACTACGCCGACAGGCAATCCTAAAAAACCGCTTGATATTGTAAAGCTGGCATTAGCCGTTGACGTGAAATTTGTCAGCCGTTATCCGTTGGCGTATCCGCATATAGTTATCTCCGGAATAAAAAAAATGCTGAAAATGGAAGGCCATTTCCGTTTAATGGAAATTGTTAGCCAATGCACGAGCCGATACGGCTGCTATAATGATTTTTTTAATGCCGCGGAAATGTTGAAATGGCAAAAAGAAAATTATGTATTAAAGTCCAAGGTGGAAAAAATCAACGAGGCGGATGCGCTGAAAGGTAAAATTATATACGGCGAATTTACTGATCTGGAAGAATATCTCTGTTTGAAGCGGAGGACAGAATGAAATACGAAATAATCATTGTTGGTTCCGGAGGGCAGGGAATTCAGCTTTTGGGAGAAATTTTGGCCGAAGCCGCGGCAAAAGAAGGGAAAGAGGCGTCTTTAACCGTGTCGTATGGAGCCGCAGTGCGCGGAGGCGAATCTAAAGTCGGCATTCTGATTTCCGATAAAAAGAATGATTATACAGAACCGATAGAGCCGAATTTAGCGGTTGTTTTTTCCAAGAAGGCGCTTGATAATATTGACGGCAAATCTCTAAAAGAGGGCGCCACGGTTTTATATGATGATGATATCTCTTTGCAAGACGTGGTTTTGAAAATTCCTTCGCGATTAAATCTTGTATATGTTGCTTTTCCGGCCACAAAAACGGCTGTTGAACTCGGCAATGCGATGGTCGCCAATATGGTTATACTGGGCTATTTGGTAAAGATAACCAAGATTATTAAGCCAGAGACAGCGCTGTCTTTGATAGGAGAAAAAGTAAAAGAGAAGTTTAGAGAATTAAACAAAAAAGCTTTTAATGAAGGCTTTGAAAAATAGATTAATTCTCCCGCGTTAAGCGGGAGAATTTTTTTATGCATTAAAATGATTTTTTTACCGCAAATTTATTATTAGAGAAAATTCTTAATTAATAAAAAAACCGAGGACTTAGGTTGCCTCGGTTTTTAGTTTGCGGTTTATGCCAATTATTTAACCGCTAAACTAATATATTTATGGATTGATTTTGCGGCTTTTCTTCCGGCTGCCATGGCTGAAATAACGGTTGCCGAGCCGGATACTATGTCGCCGCCAGCCCACACTTTTTCTTGCGATGTTTTTCCATCGTCGTCTATTATAATGTGGCCGGCATGATTTGTGGCAATAGATTTTTCTTCATCTAAAAGAATTTTGTTTGAAGAAGCGCCCACCGCTATAATAGCCAAATCGCAGTTTACCGAAAAATTTGAATTATTGATTGGCCGGACATTTTTTCTGCCTTTTTCGTCTGGTTCGGTTAATTCCATTTTTATGCATTCTGCTTTTTTCAGCCAACCGTTTTCGCCGATTAATCGGAGAGGACTGGAAAGCCAGAGGAATTCTACGCCCTCTTCTTCGGCGTGGCGCAGCTCTTCTTTTCGGCAAGGCATTTCGTTTTTGCTTCGGCGGTAAATTATAGTTACTTTTTCCGCTTTCATTCTGACAGCGGTTCTTGCTGCGTCCAGGGCGACGTTTCCGCCGCCCAAAATGATCACTGTTTTTCCTTTGATTATCGGCGTATCGTATTTGGGAAATAGATTGGCTTTCATCAAATTGACGCGGGTTAGATATTCATTGGCTGAATAAACGCCGCAAAGATTTTCTCCGGCAATGCCTAAAAATTTTGGCGTACCGGCTCCCAATCCAAGGAAAACAGCGTCAAATTCCCGAAGCAGGTTGTTGAGTGTTTTAGTTTTTCCAACGGCGCAGTCAGCCACGAATTTAATATTTAGTTTCGCCAAAAATTTTATTTCTTCGTCAACTATTTTTTTGGGGAGGCGGAATTCCGGTATGCCGTAAGCAAGCACTCCCCCGAATTTATGCAGCGCTTCAAAAATTGTCACTTCGTATCCTAAATTAGCAAGATCATAAGCAACCATTAAGCTGGCTGGCCCGGAGCCAACGGCGGCTACTTTTTTGCCATTTTTAATAATTTCAGCAGTTTTTGTTTCCGACCCTAATTTTTTTTCCGCGTTTTTTTTCATTAGAGCAAAGGCGTCCGCCGCGCATTTTTCAAGCAATCCTATGGCAACCGGTTTATGGCGCGCTGATAAAACACAGCCTTTTTCGCATTGGTGTTCTTGGGGACAAACTCGGCCGCAAATTCTTGCAAAAGGATAGGTTTCAGATATTTTAGCGCCGGCGGCGGCTATGTTCCCGTCTTTTATAAGCTTGATGAATGCCGGAATATCAATATACAGCGGACAACTTTCGCGGCATTTAGGATTTTTACAATTTAAACAACGACCCGCTTCTTTAATGGCCCGTTTTTCGTTAAAGCCGCGGCAAACTTCGTGGAAATTTAATTTTCTTTTTTGAGGATTAAGTTCTTGCGGTTTTTCCCGCCGATTATTTTTGGCGCTTGCAGCCATTGCATCCTCCTTGTTTTAACCAGTAAGCGAGAGCTTCAGCTTCTTGCTGCCTGTACATATTTTGCCTAATAATCAATTCCTCCCAGTCTATTTTATGTCCGTCAAATTCCGGCCCGTCAACGCAGCAAAATTTAATTTCATTGTCAAAAGATAATCTGCAGGCGCCGCACATTCCCGTGCCGTCTACCATAATGCTGGGCAAGCTGACAATGGTTTTGATTTTACGCGGACGCGTTTTTTTGCAAATGTTTTTCATCATTATTAGCGGTCCGATGGCAATAATTTTATCCACGCTTTTTTCAGAAGATAAAATTTTTTCCAATACGTCGGTTACAAACCCTTTTTCTCCGCAACTTCCGTCATCTGTGCAAAAAATAGTTTTGTCGCTTACAGTTTTTATTTTTTCGGAAAGAATAAGCAGGTTTTGGCTTTTCGCTCCGATTATTGTTGTTATCTTATTTCCAATTGATTTGTTGGCTTTTAATATTGGGTATAAGACGGCTATTCCGGTTCCTCCGCCGATTCCTATAATAGTTTCTGTTGGTTGGATTTCCGATGGCTTGCCAAGCGGTCCTACTAAAGAGGGGATACAACCTCCTTTTTTAAGAGAAGCAAGTTGCAATGTGGATTTACCGACTGTTTGGAAAATTATGGTGATGGTTTGTTTTTCGGCGTTGATTTCCGATATAGTTAGCGGTATTTTTTCGCCATTTAAGCAGGGCATTAATATTATGAATTGCCCCGGTTTTGCATTTTTGGCAATATCCGCGGCTGCGATTTCGAAAAGAAAAATTCGCGGCGCTATTTCTATTTTTTTGACTATATGGTTCATTATTTGCCTCCAATTTTCATTTTTTAAAGCCACTTATTTCATAGCACAAAATAAAAAAATAATCAATGCCTTTATTAAATTTTGATAAAATGACTGTTAAAAAATCTATAATTTGATAAAATACTTCGATTGCCGCTTAAATATCATTTTCCCTTAACTTACCGCAATTGCGGCATAATAAGGGAAAATCAGAATGCGGTTAAAAAATTTGGCTTTTTAAATATTAATTATTTTGTCTTCTCGGAAAATTTTTAAACCAAATCTTTAATTATTTCTTCTTCTTTTGCTTCAAACAAATGAATGTCGTTGAATAATCTTTTTTCCGCCAGTTCTTTCAAAAAACTCTCGGACAAAGGCCTCTTGCCGAGCCAGACGGTTTTTTGAAGCGCAGGATTGACAAAAAATATTGTTATATATTATACTTTCTATATTAACACCTATACCTATGGTATTGGTATAAATAAAATAAAAATAAATATGAATCATAAACAAAAAACTTTGGTAAATTTTAAAAAAGCCCAAAGCCATATTGCCAAAATTATTGAAATGATTGAGAAAAATAATTACTGCATTGACATAATGCAGCAAAACTTGGCGGTTTTAGGTCTTTTAAAATCGGCTCACCAGATGTTAATGGAGGGGCATTTGAACACTTGTTTTAAAAAAGCGATTGGCTTGAAAAACGAAAAAAGAAAACAAGAAATGATAGATGAGATTTTGAAAGTAAGCAAATTATTTAATAAATAAAAATCTTCGTTAAAGAATAAAATGTGTCGATTGGCGGTTTAAAATTTTTGTAAAAAATGTTTGGCCGCTCCGCTCTGTTATTGCGGCACAGGCTATCCAATAATTTATGAGGCAAAAAATAAAAATTCAAATAGCGGGCATCAAGTCTTTAAGCGACAAGAATTTCGTTGAAACGGAACTGGAGGTTTTAGGGGGCGTAGAGAGCATAAATATTGATGAAAGCGGGGAGGTTGCTTGTGTGGATTTTGACGACAGCCAAATTTCTTTAAAAGAAATTTTTGAGAAAATTATAAATCTTGGTTTTGCCGCCAAAGAAATTGATGGCGGCCATGGATTACAAGAGCATACTTATTTTGTAAAAGGCATGCATTGCGCTTCTTGCGAGATTATTATAGAAAAGGAATTGTTAAAAATAAAAGGAGTTCGGTCGGTTGAGGCGTCAACTTCCAAAGGAAGAGTGGTTATTGAATATGATGGTTTAAAGCCCGGCAGGGGAAAGATTAATGATATTTTAAGAAAATATAATTACGCGGTGTTTAATTATCCTGTGGAAAGCAGGGGCGGCGTAAAGCATCAGGTGGATTTTTCCACTATTTTTTGGACAGCGGTTTTGGCGATTATTGGATTGATTTTAGTTAAAAAATTGGGGCTGGCTGGATTGATAAACGTTAATTCTTCATCGTCTTTGCCGGCATTTTTTACTTTGGGAATTTTGGCCGGAGTTTCCAGCTGCGCCGCTTTGGTCGGCGGTTTAGTTCTTTCTATGTCTAAACAATGGCTTGATTTGTATTCGGGAAATGATTCTGTGGCTAAAAAAATGCAGCCGCATTTAATGTTTAACGCCGGAAGAATCGCTTCTTTCGCGGTTTTGGGAGCAGGGCTGGGGGCGTTGGGCAGTCAATTACAGATATCTTTAGCTTTTAATTCAATTTTAATTATCGCTGTTTCTGTGATTATGATATTTTTGGCTTTGCAGATGCTGGGGGTGAAAGCGTTCCGCCAATTTCAGTTTACAATACCTAAATTTATAACTAGATATATTGCCGATGAATCAAATTTTAAAGGCCGCCATATGCCGTTTACTTTGGGAGCTTTTACGTTTTTTCTGCCGTGCGGATTTACAATCACGGCGCAAGGATTAGCTTTAGTGTCGGGAAATCCCATCCAAGGAGGATTAATTATGATGTTTTTTGCCTTAGGAACTTTTATACCTTTGCTATTAATAGGATTTTCCAGCGTTAAATTTTCACAGCGACAACATCAATCAGAAAAATTTTTGCAGATCGCCGGTGTTTTGGTTTTATTGTTCGCTTTCTACAATATTAATAATCAGTTAAATGTTTTGGGATTAAAGAGCGCCAGCGATATAAGTTTTTCTTTACCGCAAAATAATATTTCCACATCTCAAAGAGATATTGGAGCGCAAGCAGAAAATTTGGCGCCGATTATAAATGGAAAGCAGCTCTTGAAAATGGAGGCGTTGGCATATGGATATAAGCCTGATTATTTTAGAGTTAAAGCGGATATCCCTATTAGGTGGGAGATAAAAGATATTGGAACTAGCGGCTGCGCTAACGCCATTATTTCAAGGGGCTTGTTCAATGGTCAAATTAATTTGACTCCCGGCAAAACCAGCGTTAAAGAATTTACTCCCTCAAGTCCGGGAAAATACAAGTTTAGCTGTTGGATGGGAATGGTAAGCGGAGTAATTGAAGTTGTAAATTGATAGAATTTAGATTTAGATTTAGATTTAGATTTTAGATTTTAAACGGATTTTATTTTCTACTTTCTACTTTCTACTTTCTTAAAAATTATGATGTGGCAATATTTTGACGATCCTATGGGCTGGTTTGGTTTCGGCTTCGGTTTCGTTTTTATGCTTTTGTTTTGGGGTTTGGTTATCTGGGGGATTGTCGCTTTGGCAAGATGGGCAGCAAGACAGAATGGCGGCAAACAAGAAAAAAACTTGCCTGCCGGCAGGCAGGCGCCCTTGGATATTTTGAAAGAGCGGTATGCCAAAGGCGAGGTTGATAAAAAAGAGTTTGAGGAAAAGAAAAAAGATTTGATTTAAAGATATGAAAAAAATTATTTTAAAAATAAAAGGAATGCATTGCGCTTCTTGCGCTGTTAATATTGAAAATTCTTTAAAAAAAGAAAAAGGCGTTAGTTCGGCAAATGTTAATTTTGCCGTTAACAAGGCTTATTTGGAATTTGACGAGTCTGGAATTGATTCGCTGAAAATAAAAGAAAAAATAAAAAAATTAGGATACGGAGCCGAAGAAGAGGATGAAAAAGGCAAAATGGCGGGGCATCAACACGAAGGAGCCGAAGAAATTAAAAAATTAAAAAATCAATTTATCTGGTCGTTCATTTTCGGTTTGCCCATTATTTATATGGTGATGGGAGGTATGTTGGGTTTGCCTATGCCGGGGCTTTTGGAAAGGTATGGCATTTATATCCAGTTTGTTTTAACGACGATTGTTATTTTAATTTGCCTTGATATTTGGAAAACCGGATTGAGGAATTTGTTGAAATGGATGCCGAATATGGAGTCTCTGATTTTTATCGGCACCGGCGCGGCTTATTTTTACAGCGTGATTTTAATGGCATTAATGATGGCGGGAAAATCCGCGGCTATGGAAGATTTTTACTTTGAAAGCGCGGTGTTTATTTTAATTTTTATTTCTCTGGGAGAATATTTAGAAACCTTTACCAAAGGGAAAACCAGCGAGGCGATTAAAAAATTAATCGGGCTTCAGGCCAAAACCGCTCGCGTTTTGAAACGCGGCGCGGATTCGCGCGAAAATGAAGAAGAAATTCCGGTTGAAGAAGTTATGGTGGGAGATATTATTTTGGTAAAGCCGGGAGAAAAAATTCCGGTTGACGGCGTTGTGATAGGCGGATATTCGGCTGTTGATGAAAAAGCCATAACCGGAGAAAGCATCCCGGTTGAAAAACAAAAAGACAGCGAAGTTATCGGCGCCACTATAAATAAAACCGGGGTTTTAAAATTCAAGGCAATGCGGGTTGGAAAAGATACTATGCTTTCCCAGATTGTTAAAATGGTGGAAGAGGCGATGGGGAAAAAAGCGCCGATTCAGCTTTTGGTGGACAAGATTTCTTTTTATTTTGTTCCTGTTGTTTTGGTAATAGCGTTTTTGTCTTCGGCTGTTTGGCTGGCTTTGGGACAGCCTTTGGCTTTTGTTTTAACGATATTCGTGGCGGTTTTGATTATCGCCTGTCCCTGCGCTTTGGGGCTGGCAACTCCGGTGTCGGTTATGATGGGAACCGGGCTGGCGGCGCAAAGCGGCATTTTGATTAAAAGCGGAAAAGCTTTGGAGACTGCCCGCAGGGTGAATGTCGTTGTTTTTGACAAGACCGGGACTTTGACTCGCGGAGAACCGGTGGTGATGGATATTGTAGAAATCAAAAATCCAAAATCTCCCGAAGGATCCCGACAAGGCGTGGCCTACGGGGCAGGCGAAATTCAAAATAAATTCCAAATTCAAAATTCTAAATTCCAAATTCTACAATTAGCCGCTTCTATTGAAAAAAGTTCGGAACATCCTTTGGCTCAAGCCATCGTCAATAAAGCCAAAGAAGAAAATCTTTCCCTTGGCGAAGCGGAAAGGTTTGAAGCGGTTCCCGGAAAAGGGATAATCGCTTCCATAGACGGCAATAAGGTTTTTGTCGGAACGCGAAAATTAATGGCGGATAATAATATTCAATTCCCGCCGGAAGCTGAAGAAAAGATGATAAAATTAGAAGATGAAGGGAAAACTGTTGTAATAGCCGCGTTGGGAGATTTTGTAATAGGATTGATTGCTTTAGCCGACACTTTAAAAGATTATTCTAAAGAAGCGATTGCGTCGCTTCAAAAAAAAGGCAAAAAAACCGCTATTATTACGGGCGATAATAAAAGAGTCGCGGATGCCATAGCGAAACAATTGGGGATAGACAGGGTTTTGGCGGAAGTTTTGCCGAATGAAAAAGCGGAAGAAGTGAAAAAAATGCAGGCCGAGGGAAATGTGGTGGCGTTTGTTGGCGATGGCATTAATGATGCGCCGGCTCTGGCGCAATCGGATTTGGGAATTGCTTTGGGTTCAGGAACCGATATTGCAATGGAAACAGGAGATATTATTTTAATTAAAGACGATTTGCGAGATGTGATTTCCGCCATTGCTTTGTCTAATTATACTTTGAAAAAAATAAAACAAAATCTTTTTTGGGCATTTTTTTACAATATCGTGGGAATTCCCGTGGCAGCCGGAGTTTTATATCCTTTTACGGGTTGGCTTTTGAATCCTTCAATTGCCGCGGCGGCAATGGCGTTTTCTTCGGTGTCGGTTGTTTCCAACGCGCTTTTAATGAAAAGATTTAAAGCGGTTAATACCTCCCATTAAGGATTAGCGCATCGCTTTGCCTGCGAAAAAGAATGTCCGTTTTATAAGCGGGCATTTTTATTGACTAAATTAATTATAACGATTAATATTTAAAAATATCGGCTTGATTAGAATCCATCTCAAAAATATATATCTGCGTAAATCCGCGCAATTATCCGCGTCAATCCGCTTCTACAATCCCGCAGAAGCGGAAAAACGCCGATATTAAAAAGCAAAAAGGCGCGGAAAAATTAATTTTAAGATTACTTCTAGTAATTTTTGTATTTATGGAATCCAAAGAAATTCGCAAGAAATTTTTAAAATTTTTTGAAGCCCGAGGTCATAAAATCGTGGCATCTTCGTCATTAATGCCGACCGACCCGTCGGTTCTTTTAACGTCCGCCGGAATGCAGCAATTCAAGCATTATTATATTGGAAAAGCCGATGCGATAAAAGATTTCGGTTCGCAAAGAACTTGTTCCGCGCAGAAATGTTTTCGGACATCGGACATTGACGAGGTGGGGGATGAAAGGCATCTGACTTTTTTTGAAATGCTGGGTAATTTTTCTTTTGGTCCCGAAGGCAATGACGATCCGCTGGATTATTCGGGTTCCGGATATTTTAAAAGAGCGACTATTCATTGGGCTTATCAATTTATAATTTCTAATTTTAATTTGGATAAATCAAAAGATTATTTTATTACTGTTTTTGAAGGGGACGAAAAGGTGCCTTTTGACGAAGAATCTTATAATATTTGGAAAAATGAAATTCAAATTCCCGAAGAAAAAATAAAGCGACTTGGCAGGGCGGATAATTTTTGGGGGCCGACGGGCAGCGAAGGTCCTTGCGGTCCAACCACGGAAATCCACATTAACGGAACAGAAATTTGGAATTTGGTTTTCAACGAATTTTATCAACAAGCAGGCGGTCAATTAGAAAAGTTGAAAAATCCGGGAGTTGATACGGGTATGGGTCTTGAAAGATTAACGATGATTTTGCAGAAAAAAGAAAATATTTTTGAAACCGATTTGTTCGCTTATTTGATGGAAAAAATAGATGAAATAACTCCCGATTTAGAATTAAAAATAAAAAGAATTTTTTGCGACCATTGTCGCGCCATTGTTTTTTTGCTCGCGGACGGATTCTTGCCGTCAAATAAGGAGGCCGGATATATTCTGCGGCGACTAATAAGGCGCTTAATCGCTTATGAAAATATGTATAAAATAGAAAGGGATTTAATAAGCGCTTTGGCAGAGGCGGCAATAAGAAATTACGCCGAGGCTTACCCAGAATTGTCGCTTAACGAAAAATTAATTAAAGAGCAGATTTTGTCTGAAAAAGAAAAATTTGGCAAAGCATTGGCTTCGGGCATAAAAGAATTGCAAAAAATTAACGTAAATGATTTAGACGCGAAACAGTTATTTTATTTTTATGAAACTTTTGGCGTGCATCCGGAATTAGCTTTAGAAATAATGCCTCAGGCGGCGGGACAATTTAATAAAGATGAGTTTGATGAGGAATTGAAAAAACATCAGGAAGTTTCTCGCGCCGGAGTTGAAAAGAAATTCGGCGGACATGGGATGTCGCAGTCCGTTGGCGCGCAGACTGGGTTGTCGGAAGAAGAATCAAATAAAATAAAAAAAATGCATACAGCAACCCATCTTTTGCACGCGGCTTTAAGGAAGGTTTTGGGCGAACGCGTCGGCCAAATGGGCTCCGATATTAATCCGGAAAGATTGCGATTTGATTTTAAACATGCGGCAAAAATGACGCCCAAAGAAATTAGAAAAACGGAAGATTTAATAAATGAGAAAATAAGAGAAAACTTGGAAGTTAAAAAAGAGGAAATGCCTTATGAGGAGGCGATAAAATCCGGCGCTTCAGCTTTTTTTAAGGAAAAATATCCGGATGTTGTTTCGGTTTATTCTGTGGGAGATTTTAGCAAAGAGATTTGCGGAGGTCCGCATGTTTCAAGCACCGGCGAGATAAAAAATTTTAAAATAATAAAAGAAGAATCTTCGTCCGCTGGCGTAAGAAGAATCAAAGCCGCGGCGGAGTAGAAAAATTTTTATCACGCTAGAGATAGGAAACGCCTTTTATTTTTAAAATAATAATTATTTAAACTTTAAATTGTTTTTAATGTTTTATTTTAATATTTTATATTATTTAAAAGCATTTCCGCAACTATTAATAATAATTTAATTTCCATTAATAACTTTTT
>CAYTHZ010000006.1:13916-20850 GCA_964437745.1 uncultured Candidatus Saccharibacteria bacterium | reverse complement strand
CCGTCGGGCTCATAACCCGAAGATCGTTGGTGCAATTCCAACTCCCGCAACAGCCTTAGACGAATCATGGCAAAAATCCCGACTTAGCCTGAATTAATGAAATAAATAGTTTTTACGAAATGACAATCTTAATAATAAAAATGTGAAATGAAAAAATTTATTATTATTACAATCATAACTGGGATTTCGTTATTAAGCGTTTCAGTGGTTAATGCTCAAAGCACTAATAATGCTGAATTTTTAAATCATCAGATTATTTCACTGCTGCAGCAATTAATTCTTGTTTTAACCCAACAAGTCCAAGAGTTAACCAGGCAATTAATTTCTTTTAAAAGTCCTATTTCTCCGCCGATAAATTACCAAATTGCTTCATCAGTAATTGCCTCAATGGAGTTGGAAGCAATTCCGCCATCTATTCCTGCTGATGGAAAATCAACGGCAAAAGTCATTGCTAAGGTTAAAGATATAAAAGGAAATTTAATGCCCAATCAGCCGATTTATTTTTCTTATTCGGGTAAAACTATCGCCTCGCTTACTAATTCAAGCGGAGAAGCGGAAATTATTTATGCCGCCACAATTCAACCGATAACCGCGGAAATTATCGTGTATAATCAGGAAATTAAAAATCGTATTTTAATACAACAAACTTATTTTGTAGCCGAATTTTCTTCGGATAAAGATGAGGTAAAAAATGATGGTTGGGATGTTGCCATTGTTATTATTAAAACAAAATGGAGTGATGGCAGGATTATGCCCAATAAGCTTGTTGATATAAATGGTCTTCCTGATGTGTCTAATAATGCGGGGATTATTATTTACAAAACCCAAATGCCTGTTGTTATTACCGTTACCGCCGACGGCCAATCTTATTCAAAAACAATCAATCAGGTTCCGCTACTTACGCCAATACCAACACCGATACCAACACCGACTCCACCTTATCAATGTCCGCTCCGGGGGCCGTGGGGGGGTAAAGCGGTGGAATAGACACGTGTAATTATTTAGAAATAATTAAAAAGAGGCTTGTAAAAGCCTCTTTTTTGTTCAATAAAATTTTCTTATTTTAAGTGGCGGCCAAAATATTGAAATAACAGAAAAAAATCGCCCGATAAAGAAGAGTGATTTTTGATATTATTTGACAAAAAATAAAAGAAGAGTTTATAATAAAAATAATCCGCAGAAAACAGGCGTTTGCCAATTGGCGAAGTAAGCTCCTGTTGAGGAAATTATTTAGAATTTAGAATTTACTGACCTTCGCTAATTAACTTGAATATTATCATTTATACAACCCAGATGGCTTAAGAAAATTTTTAAGCAATGTCGGATGCCTCTGTATTGTTTGCTTGCTTCTGTTCGCTGCCCGTTTCAATGATTTTATCTCCTCAGGAGTCAGACAATAAAATAAGTTGATAATAAAAAATAACATTAATGCTATTTTTGAGATGGCTTTTGATATTATGTTGTCAAATATACCTATAAATTTAGAAAAAGTTAAAAAAGAGGATTTAGACAAAGAAATATTGCGAATTGGAATGATAGCCGAGCTGGACGCGGTGAGTCTTTATGAACAGCTGGCGGTAATGACTGAAAATAAAAATATCAGAAAAGTTCTTTTTGATATTGCCAAAGAGGAAAAGACCCATGTTGGAGAATTTCAGGCATTGCTTATAGAAGAGGATAAAGAGCAAGAGAGAGAGTTGGAAGAGGGCAAAAAAGAAGTGGCGGAATTAAAAGAAGGGTAGCGGTGCAAAATTTTTAGATTTAATGGACAAAATGTGTTGGTAAAATATTGTTAAGCAATAAAAAAACAGGGCGCGATTCGATGCGTCCTGTTTTTCAGTAGAATATATTAAAGAAAATTCCCAAAATGATTATTCTGGCGGAATTGGCGGTTAAAATCATGGCAAGTCCCCATTTGGGCTTCGCGCTTTGATTAATAAATATCCCGGCTTCTTTAATGCCCGGGATAAAAGGAATAAGCGCGCAGGCGGCAATGGTAAGATAAATATTTTTTCCGAAAATTTTAGAGATGCGTTCGGTTATTTTATCGGCGAATTTTTTTTTGTTTTTTTTCGTCAAAATCAAGCCGGCTTTTATCAAGATGTTTATAAGGATAATTGAAACGTTGCCTATGACGGTTGTTATGAATATAGTTTCCTCAAGGGAATAGCCATTTTTGAAAAGAATTATAAATGAAGTGTCGGTGTATAAAAGCGCGTGTATAATTCCGGCGATGATCCAGAAATTTTCCAATTTAATCCCTGCTATTTTTTTAAAGATTTTTGATTAATTTAATTTTATCAGTGATTATCGGGAAAAATCAAGAGTTGCGAAGGTTTAATCGCAAAACAACGGCCGGCTTAATACATGTAAGTAAAGATATTTTTCAGCTACTCGGCGCGCGCCAATTATTCTAAATCGTGCGGATGGCTTTCGATCAAAGAGTTTTGGGTGATTTCTATAAATTTAGCATTTTTAGGCAAATCTTTTATAGCTTTGGAATTTAAATAGCTCATTCCGGAGCGCAAACCGGAAAGCAAGTAATCAATAACGTCTTTTGTTTCGCCGCGAAAGGGAACTAGTCCTTCGGTTCCTTCGAGTGTTAAGTTTTCATATATTTTATTTTCATCGTCAGTATTTAGAAAGCGGCGGGAAATGTTGGCTCCAAAAGATGCCATTCCTCGGTAAAATTTATATTTTTTTCCTTCTTTGTTGATTGTCTTTCCGGGAGATTCTTCGGTGCCTGCCAGCAAATTTCCTATCATTACGGTTGAGGCGCCGGCTGCCAAAGCTTTAGTGATGTCTCCGGGTTTTCTAATGCCTCCGTCTGCGATTATGGGCGCGTTGTATTTTTTGGCGGCTTTTGCGCAATTTAAAACAGCGGTTAATTGCGGCACTCCGGCGCCGGCGATAACCCTTGTAGTGCAGGCAGAGCCCGGACCAACACCCACTTTAATTCCGTCGGCTCCGGCATTTATTAAATCTAAAACTCCTTCTTTGGTGGCAACGTTTCCGACAATAATGTCTGTATTTTTAAATTTCTTTTTTACGGCCTTCAAAGCTGTAAGCGCTTGCAAGCTGTGGCCGTGCGCAATGTCAATTACCAAGATATCCGTTCCGCTTTCAATTAATGTTTCGGCTCGTTCCAAGTAATCGTCTATAACCCCGATGGCAGCGGCAACTAAAAGTTGACCCTTGCTGTCGCGGCTGGCATAGGGGTAAAGAGTTGTTTTTTGAAGGTCTTTGGCGGCTATTAATCCGCAGAGTTTCTCTGCCTTATTGATTATAGGAAGTTTTTCAATCTTAAATTTTTGAAATATTTCTTTGGCTTTTTTAATTGAAATTCCATTAAAAGCGGTGATTAATTTATTTTTGGGAGTCATCGCGTTTTTTATTTTTTTTCCAAAGTTATTTTCAAAGGCGACATCTCTGCGGGTGATAATTCCCAAAAGATGATTTTCAGCGTCCACAACCGGAAATCCGTTGACTCCGAATTTTTCCGACAATTCATTGTAGTCAGCGATGGTATTTTCGGGATTAATAGTATAAGGGCTTTGAATAATATAGTTGGTGAATCTTTTTACCCTTTCTGCTTCTTTCGCCTGTTTTTCTATCGGCATGAACCGGTGAATCACTCCGATGCCGCCGAATTGAGCCATGGCAATCGCCATAGCTGATTCGGTGACCATGTCCATATTGGAAGATATAAGAGGGATATTTATTTTAATGCGGCGGGACAGACTGGTTTCCAAAATAACCTCTTTTCTGGATTTTATCGCGGAATATTTTGGTTCCAAAAAAACGTCGTCGTAAGATAATCCTTTTTTAAAATTTTGTTGCATAAAGCTTAAAGCGAAATTCGCATTAATTAAATTAATCGTCTTTATTTTAAAGCCGTTTTTTAAAAATTAAAACAATAAAACCTATTATACAAGCATTTTTAACTAAAATCAAAATGAATTGAGCGGTAAATAACGCGTTGAATAAAAATTGTTTTTGAGGTATATTGAAAATGATAATTGGTATGGTGATTGAAATTATTAAAATTGCTATAAAATTTATGAAAAATATTGAAATATGGTGCAATTCAAAAGAATCTAAAATAGATGCGGAATTTAACAAAAAATTGAACACCTTGACTGTTTATGTCCAAGATGTCTATAAAAAATCCGTTAAAGAAAATGAGCAAAAAGAAAAGAAGCCGGAAAAGTTTAATAAGCACAACGAAGATATTTTATGCTACGCTGAAATTCTGGCAAAAGAAGAAAAAGTCAACGAACGCGATTTGAAAGATTTAAAATTGGCGGCGGTCTTGCGCGATGTTGCGAAATTTGACAGCCCCTTGGTAAAACACGGGTTTGATGGCGCAAAAATTGCTGAAGAAAAATTGAAGGAAATGGGATTTAGGCAGGATACGGTGGAAAAAGTAAAACACGCCATAGAGCGGCATATGGGACCTATTCCCGGATTTATGGAAAAAGAGGCGAAAAAATGGGAAGAAAAAACCGGAGAAAAAATAGAATTTCCCCGGCCGAAAAATATCGTTGACCAATTATTGTACGATGCGGATATGCTTTCTTTGATAGATCAAAAAGGCATTGAAAAAATTCTGGCAATTAGAAAAAATGTTGATATTTTTAAAAACGAAGATGAAAAAACAGCCAAAAAAGAGGGGATTAGCATTGAGGCTGCGGCCTGGCAATCTGCGTTGAAAAGCGGAAAAGAAGCGGCGGATTCTTTATTTACCAAATCTGCCAAAAGGCAAGCAGAAACGCTTTTAAAAAGCGCGCAAGAATTGATGGAAAAATCTTTGGGTAAATAGTTTGGCGAATAGGATTTTTAAGCGAAAAAATCAAAAATATGATTTTTAAGAGGAACGTTTAATTCGCCTCATTTTGGGAATTTTTTGATTGCCAAATATGTTTTGGAAAAATGAAACTGGATAAAATTATTTTTATTCCGGCAGCTGAAATTGCTTTGAAAATCAAAAATATTGCGCCCCAGTGCAAGATATCGGTTTTCTATTTGTCTGCGTCCGTTATTTTTATCCTTTAGCTATCACTAATCCTATTATTTTTTTGGCGCCGCCTTCTTTCAATGTTTTTGCCGCGGCTTCCATGGTGGCGCCCGAAGTATAGACATCATCTAAAAGGATTATGTTTTTTCCGGATATTTCGGCTGGATTTTTTATTTGAAAAGCGTTTTGTATATTTGAAATTCTTTCTTCTTTGCTGAGCTGGGTTTGGTCTTTTGTTTTTTTAACGCGGATTAAAATATTGGCAATCGCAGGAAGGCCGATATTTTTTGATAATTCGTTGGCAATGAGTTCTGATTGATTGAATCCCCGCCATTTCAATCGGCTTTTATGCAGAGGAATCGGGATTATAATATAAGATTCAATGTTTTTTATGCCAAATCCCGTTGGAAATTTATCCTTTTTTGTTTTTTTGTTTTCGTCGCAAGTTTTTACCTTGGCGCTAATGATTTTCGGGGAGATAAAAGATTTTAAATAATTAAAAATAATTAATCCCAGCGATTGGGAAAGATCGCTGATAAATTCATATTTTAAATGCCAGATAATTTTTTTAATCAATTCATTTTCGTAGACGGCGGCAAATCCCAAGTAGTATAAATTAGATTTTTTGCCATGATGGCATAGTTTTTTATCGGCAATTCTGGTATAACAAACGGGGCAAAACAAGGCATTATTGATTTTTATATTATCAAAGCAATCATTGCATACAAATGGGTGGCCGGAAATTTCGTCTTCCAAATTTTTTCGGCAGGAAAGGCAATAAGGAGGAAAAATAATGTTTAAAATGGATTTTTTTATGGCGGTGTAATTTATCATTTATTTCAATAATTTCTATTTTATTGTCGGAGTTTAAAATTGGGAGATGAAACACAAAAAATGTAATTCGGATAAAAATTTATTTTGGGCCGCTGGCGGGGGCCGGTAACGTCTTTTAAGCCCAACGGGTGAAAATTAAAATTGTTTTTTAAAAATTATATGTTTTTGGTCGTCGGTTTTTCAAAATAATGCCGCGATGCGCCGTTGTGTTTTAAGATTTCCATTATAATGTGTAATAAATAATTGATTATACTATACTATACCATGCTAAATCGTTATTAACTATTGAGGTAGGTTGACAAAAATATAACTATCTATTATAATATAAAAAGTGGAATTAAAAATAAAAAACGGCTTTATGGCCTGCGGCGTCCACCATTTATACCCTTAATTTATTTATATTTCGTTTGGAAGCCGCGGGATTTTTATATATAGAGTAATCATTTTGTTTTTGGCGTGAAAGGAGGAAGCGGATATATGCGATGGCACATGCGATGCAGATGTGGACGGTTTTTGAAAAATTGGCCATCCAATGGAGACGCAAAAGAATTTTTTAATGCGGTTGCAGGGGGCTTGCAGTGCCCCAAATGCGGCCGATTTAAAGAAATTGCGATAACTAAAAAGGTGGCGGAAAAATACCAAGTTTCGCCATCCAAACATATCTGCTTGGTCGGATAAAATGAAAAATTGATAATCGTATTTTAAAATGATCGCGCTGAAATACGATTGTTGAAGGGAGAAAGAGATGAAAAAGAGCTGTAAAAGCTGTAAAAATTGCAGTTGTGGTAAAAAGACGGACGCGGCGGCAATAAAAAAAAGCCTAAAAAATATCCGGCCGATATATGGCCGCGATGTGTTCGTGGTTGACGGCGATTAGCCGCGGACTACGCGCGACCCCGAGAAGAAATTCTCGGGGCGTTTTTTTATTTACTATCAATTCAACGAGAAAATGGATTAATTGCGGTTTTTGATTTTCCCTTTTAATCCCGCAATTGCGGTAAGTTAAGGGAAAATCTTTTTTAATAAAATTTTTAATTATTTTGTTGAAAATTCCATTGCTATATTTTATTAGTGAATTATGTT
>CAYTHZ010000006.1:0-13890 GCA_964437745.1 uncultured Candidatus Saccharibacteria bacterium | reverse complement strand
ATAATTTATATTTAATCTTATAATTTATGGACCGCAACTAGTATCATGAATTTAGACGCTTTGTCCAAACCATATAATCCGAAAGACGTAGAAGATAAAATTTATAAGCTTTGGGAAGAGTCGGGCTGTTTTAATCCGGATAATTTGTTTGTAGGGGGAGCAAGGAACAAGGAACAAGAGACAAGAGACAAGAGACAAGGAACAAGAGACAAGGGACAAGAGACAAGAAGTTTTTGCATTGCAATGGCGCCGCCGAATATTACCGGGCACATTCATGTCGGCCATGCTTTGGAAAACACGATGGCCGATATTTTAATCCGCAAAAAAAGGATGGAAGGATATAGTGCGTTATTTTTGCCGGGCAAAGATCATGCCGGCATTGCCGCTCAATATGTGGTTGATAAAAATTTAAGAAAACAGGGAATATCGCGCTTTGAATTGGGAAGAGAAAAATTTTTGGAAAAAATGCGGGAGTGGATGAAAGAATACGGAGATTCCATAGACTACGAATTAAAAAAGCTGGGATTTTCTTGCGATTGGTCCCGGAAAAGATTTACTATGGACGATGGTTATCAAAAAGCGGTTAAAAAAGCTTTTGCTTATTACAAAGACAAGGGGTGGCTTTATCGCGGCAAAAAAATCGTTAATTGGTGCGTTAGATGCGGCACGAATATTTCCGATTTAGAGGTGGAATATAAAGAGGAAAATTCTAAATTGTGGCATATTAAATATCCTTTAAAAAATATTATAAATTCCAAATTCCAAATTCCAAATTTCGTTATAGTGGCGACTACGAGGCCGGAAACAATGCTTGGTGACGCGGCGGTTGCGGTTAATCCCAAAGACGAACGGTATAAAAATTTAATCGGCGCGAAATTAATTTTACCGATACAAAACAGAGAAATACCCGTTGTTGCCGATGATTTAGTGGATAAAAATTTTGGAACAGGCGCCGTAAAAGTAACGCCGGCGCACGACGCCGCTGATTTTGAAATCGCCAATCGGCATAATCTGCCTTTTTATTATTTAATTGACGAAAGGGGGAAAATGACTGACGAGGCTGGTGTTTGCAAGGGATTGGGGATTGCGGAATGCAGGAAAAAGGTGTTGGAAATTTTAAAAAGCGAGGGATATGTGGAGAAAGAAGAAGATTATGTCCATAATATTGGTTTATGCGATCGCTGTAAAACCGTGATAGAGCCGCTGGTTTCCGATCAGTGGTTTTTGTCAATGAAAGAATTAGCGCAGTCCGCCATAAAAGCCGCAAAAGAAAATAAGATAAAATTTATTCCGGCGTCGCGCAAGAAAATTTTTATTGATTGGTTTAAAAATGTCAAAGATTGGAATATCTCTCGCCAGCTGTGGTGGGGCCATAAAATTCCAACAGAAGACGAGGAAGACGTTTTAGACACTTGGTTTTCGTCGGCTCTTTGGCCGTTTGCCACTTTGGGTTGGCCCGAAAAGACCGAAGATTTGGAAAAATTTTACCCGACCGCGCTTATTCTTTCGGCGAGAGAAATATTTTTTTTATGGATCGGCAGGATGGTTTTTTCCGGATTGGAATTTATGCGCGAAATTCCGTTTAAAATTATTTATACTCATTCTACCATATTAGATAAACAAGGCCGAAAGATGAGCAAATCGCTGGGAAACGTCGTTGATCCAATGGAATTGATTGATAAATACGGCGCCGATGCGACAAGATTTGGAATTATTTGGCAGATTACGGGAACTCAAGATATCCATTGGTCTGAAGATGCTTTGTTGGCCGGAAAAAAATTTTGCAATAAAATTTGGAATGCCTCGCGATTTGTTTTAATGAACGAACCGCCGCAAATTAGCGCGGACTTTAAAGGCAACTTAACGCGGATAAAAAATTTATCCAAATCGGATAAAAAAATCATCGCAGAGCTTAAAAAGACCAAAAAACAGGTTGAAAAAAGTTTGGAAAATTTCCGCTTCGGACACGCCCTTCATGAAATTTACGATTTTTTTTGGCATGATTTTTGCGATATTTATATTGAAAAATCTAAGCTCCAGCTGGATGATAAAAAAATGGCTAAAAATACGAAATTAGTTTTGTCGCTTATTTTGTTTGAGTCCCTTAAAATTCTTCATCCGTTTATGCCTTTTATAACCGAAGAAATATATTCATTTTTACCCCTAAAAAAGAAAAAAATTTTAATGATTGAAAAATTGTCAATTTAACATATTGATCGCAATTGGCGGGCTATAGTTTAGAAAATAAACAGCAGCCCAACAGCTAACGGTCGGTGGTTGATTATTGCTTTATTTAATTTTTATTTTTCTTTTGAGTTTGTTGCCGAGTTTTGCTTGGATGTTTTTTTATCTTAAAAAGGACACTCACCGGGAGCCTCTGTCAATCATTATTAAGGTTTTTTTAGCAGGGTGCCTTGTCGTTGTTCCGGTTGCCGCTATAGAGCTGGCGATAATTGGCGGCGCGAATTATTTTTTAAAAAAAGTTGCGCTGTTGGGCGTTATTGTTCCTTTTATTTTAGCGCCATTTATTGAAGAAATTTTTAAATTCGCGGCGGTTAAAAAAAGCATTGAAAAAAATAAAGAATTTGACGAACCGGTTGACGCAATGACTTATATGGTTGTCGGCGCTTTGGGTTTCGCGGCGGTGGAAAATTTCATTTATCTTTTAAAAATCGCTTTTGATTTTCCGGCGCCGTTTGTAGTTCAAAGGCAATTTGCAAGCGGAGAAGAATTTTTTTACACTTTCATTCTGCGGGGCTCAGGCGCCACCCTATTGCACGCCTTAGCTTCCGCGTCTTTGGGATATTTCTGGGCGCTGGCGATTATTAAAAATAAAATAGGCAGCCTTTACCATGGCGTTTTATCCGCGGGATTGTTGCATCTTGCTTTTAACGGCATTATAATAGCAATGGGCGAATATTTTATTTTCCCGCTGATATTTTTATTGCTTTTAGGAGCAAATTCAGTGGGAAAAAAATTTAAAAGATTAAATCAGGATAATTTTTAAAAACCGTTTTAAAAATAACATTGACATTATTTTTGCGGTCATCCTGTATTATTTTATCGTTACAAAAGCGAAAAATTCGCGAAAACTAAGCGAAAATTGCGAAAATTAACGGCTGTTAATCGAATATCAAGTTAATTAGCGAATTATTATAATATTTAGCGTGCCTTGGCGGATTATTATAAGCATTAATTTGGCGGATTAAGGACGGTGAAGTCGAAACACGGAAGCAAATTTGCATTATTTAAGATGGATTATAATAAATTTAAAATTAGAAATTAAGATTGAACCAGCATAATAAATAACGCTGGCTTAAATCTTGATAAAAAGGTGAATATTCCAAAAGAATTTTTTTTCGCGCTTGGCGGATCCCCGCTTTCGTCCGATTATGGACGGGCAGACGCCTCGGGTGGAAAAAATTTAAATTTCGGAAATTCCGATTTGTCCATTGCGCCGGCTGTTTCTTTGAAGTCTGATGCGCCAAAGGTAATTTTTGCCAAAGAAAATTTGGCGAAAAACCATGTGGCGGCACGCAATGAAAATGAAGAAGTTTCGGTTGATCGCGAAGTTTTTATGCCCCAAGACGAAAGCTTTTTTGTTGAAAACGTCGGGCAATTAGTGGTGGATGTTTATCAAACTCAGGATGAAATCGTTATTCAATCAACCATTGCCGGAGTGGATTCTGACAACTTGGATATTTCTGTATCAGCGGATACCGCCACCATTAAAGGTAAGCGCGCTAAGGAAAAAGAAGCGGCGGATCAGGATTATTTTTGCCAAGAATGCTATTGGGGGAGTTTTGCGCGAACCATTATTTTGCCTGCCGAAGTAGAGCCGGAGAAAACTAAAGCGTCTTTAAAAAATGGGATTTTGACCATTCGCTTGCCGAAAGCCAAGAAGAATTTGGTAAAGAAAATAAAGATAAGCAGCGAGTAGGTTTTAATTTAAATATGTCTTCCATATGATGCGATCGCATGATATTGGAGATTGTTTTTGAAATTAAGAATTTTTTTGTTGTTAAAAACAAATTTACATTTTCATAGCGGGGAAGACTCCCGCGATTTTATTCCCTATTCCATTTATCAGGGGATTGATTTTGCGAAAAAAGAGGGCTTTGACGCTATTGCTTTGACTTGTCATCGCAAGTTTATTTTCAAAGAAAAATTCGGGAGATACGCCAAACAAAAAGGCATTGTTTTGATTCCCGGCATAGAACTTTCTTTAAGCAGATGGAAGCATGTCGTTGTTTTAAATTGTCGTCAAGATATTGAAAATGTTTCAACGATTGAAGCGTTAAGAGATTATAAAAAAATGCATCCGAATATTTTTATTTTGGCGCCGCACCCGTTTTTTCCTGGACACTTGTGCTTGCGCGGCGCTTTGGAAAAAAACATAGATTTATTTGATGCGATTGAATTTTCATGGTTTTGGAACGCGAATAACGATTTTAACAGGAAAGCAAAGATTGTGGCCGAAAAATATGATAAACCGTATATTTCAACTTCGGATACGCATTTTTTAAAATATTTAAACAAAGCTTATGCTATTATTGAATCACAGGATAATAGAATAGAGTCTATTTTGCAATCCGTGAAAGATAAAAAATTTAAAAATTTTTCCGAACCGTTGAAAAGAAAAGATATTGTTATAACCGAAGCGAAGCATTGGGCAATGGTTTATCTTGGAGGCAGAATAAAAAATGCTCATTGTTCTTTAAAATTTAATAAGCATTTAAATACTTAAAACCCATCTCAAAAATGCATTTGGGCTGCAATTGGCGAATTTCTGATCGGCTGCTTTCTCTGAGTTCATCGTATTTACAATACGAATCGCTCCTGCGGCAGCGGACTTGCGGCGAAATTCTCCCGATTTCGTCCTCAAAGCCATTTTTGAGATGGGTTTTAATTATTGTTTTGATGGTTTATTTTATAAAAAAAATAATAAAAAAAATAACTCCGTGCGTTTTTTTTGATTTTTATCATTGGTCGTGGGCTTTTTTTTCGGCTTTATTTTCTGGCTTTCCATCCCGGAAAATAAAAATCGTTGCGATAACGGGAACTAAAGGAAAAACTACGACCACGGAAATCATTAATGTTATATTGGAGAAGGCTGGCTTAAAAACAGCTCTTGTTTCTTCGCTGCGTTTTAAAATAGGAAAAGAATCTCAAAAAAATCTTTTAAAAATGACTATGCCTGGCCGCGGAAAAATCCAGAATTTTTTGAAAAAAGCTGTGGATGAAAAATGCCAATGGTTTATCATGGAAGCGACATCCGAAGGAATAAAGCAACTTCGCCATAGATTTGTTGATTTAGACGCGACTATTTTTACTAATTTGTCTCCGGAGCACATTGAAGCTCATGGCAGTTTTGAAAAATATAAAGCAGCTAAGGGAAAATTATTTTCATCGCGAAGTAAAAAAAAGAAAGTCCATATTATTAATTTAGACGATGAAAACGCGGATTATTTTTGGAATTTTGAAGCAGATGAAAAAATAGGATACGGAATTACCAGAGACCAGAGACAGGAGACAAGAGACAAGGATTTAAGAATATTTCGAGCTTCGAGTTTTAAGCTAAGCGAAGCGGGGGTTAATTTTAAAGTTGGCGGCCAGGAACTTTATTCGCCGCTTTTGGGAGAATTTAATCTTTATAATATTTTGGCGGCAATTGTTTTTGCCAGAAGCCAAAAAATTGATTGGCTGATTATTAAAGAAGCAATAGGGGATTTCAAGGGCGTCAGGGGAAGAATGCAATTTATTGAAGAAGGGCAGCCGTTTAGGGTTGTTATTGATTACGCCCATACCCCTGATAGTCTAATGAAATTTTATCAGGCTATCCAAAACTCAAAACTCCTGCCTGCACCAATGCTTTGGCGGGCAGGCAAAACCCAAAACTCAAAACTTATTTGTGTTTTAGGCGCCGCCGGAGGGGGAAGAGACAAATGGAAAAGGCCGGAAATGGGAAAAATAGCGGCAGAATATTGTGATGAAATAATTTTAACCAGCGAAGATCCTTATGACGAAAATCCTGAAAAAATTTTAAAACAGATTTCGTCGGGATTTGCCTGTTTGCCGACTGGCGGATCAAATTCCAAATTTCAAACTCCAAATTCTTATTTTGAAATTATTGACCGAAAGGAAGCAATAAAAAAATCTTTTATGCTGGCAAAAGCCGGCGATATTGTTGTAATAACCGGAAAGGGCAGCGAATCATGGATAATGGAAAAAAACGGCAAAAAAATTCCGTGGGATGAAGAGGCGGTAGTAAAAGAATTATTGAAGGAATAAGAGAGGGTTGTTAGAAAAATAAAAGAGAATTGATAGAAAAAATGATTATTGGTTAATAGCTGCCATAAGATATTTGTTATTGAATTTAACAAATAAAAT
Source organism: uncultured Candidatus Saccharibacteria bacterium (assembly GCA_964437745.1). GTDB lineage: Bacteria > Patescibacteriota > Minisyncoccia > UBA6257 > CAYTHZ01 > CAYTHZ01. The sequence continues at coordinate 7,500 of CAYTHZ010000006.1, read as the reverse complement.
AAGAAATAAATCAATGACCAAGAATAAATTATCATTAAATTTTTGAGACAATTTAAATATTTAATACAAGCTAATGGTATTTCTAATTTTTTCAATTTTTAAATTCTGATCGGTTGCGGAAAAAATCGTCGGCATTCATTGGATTTTTGCCTTCGGGTTGGATTTTTATTAATTTTAATTTATTATCAGATAATTCTGTTTCTAAAATTTTTATCCTTTTTTCATTTAATATGGCATAAATTCCTGGTTCGGGATTTAATGCTCGCGCTTTCCGTTCTATTGCCGCGGCAACTTGGCCGCCGTTTTTTATTGCTTCTTTTAATTTTTCTAATTCAATAAATCCTTCGTTTGTGGTTATTATTTTAGAATAAACTGCTTGTGATTCATCCTGTGCTTGCGATTTCATTTTTTTGTCTAAAAATTTCGGCAATATTTTTATTAGCAAATTAGCTCCCAAGTCGGCCAGCTTTTTGGTTAATTTTTCATAGCTCATTATTTTTAATTCACAATTATTTAATTGTTGTTGCGCGATTATGGGCCCGTGATCCATTTTTTCGTCAAGCAAAATAATACTTACGCCGGTTTTTTCATCGCCGTTTAAGATGGCTGATTGGATAGGAGAGGGTCCTCGCCATCTTGGCAATAGTGACGGATGGATATTGAGACAACCGAGCTTGGGAATATCCAAAATTTTTTTTGGCAATATTTTTGAATAAGCGGCAACCAAGAAAAAATCAAAAATTTCGTTTTTGATTTTTCCAAATTCTCTGCTTGTCCGGCAGGCAGGCAAATTCCAAATTCCAAATTCCAAATTATCAGGCTGGAAAATCGGGATATTATATTTTTGGGCGATTATTTTTGTCGGCGGGGGAGTTAGTGTTTTTTTTCTTCCTTTTGGTTTGTCCGGATTACAAATAACCAGGCTTGGTATAAGCCCGGTTTTGATTATTTTTTCCAATATTATGGCGCTAAATTCCGGAGTTCCTAAAAATATAAATTTCATAAAGCAGATTTAATTTTTATTTGTTGTTATTCGTTATTATTTGCATTCGTTGCCATTTGCGGTTGTGTCTCGGCCAGCTTGATTGTTTCCGGAATAGCTTTGTCAATATAGAGAATTCCATCAAGATGATCTAGTTCGTGTTGGATTACCCTCGCGAATAATTCTTTAGCTTTTATTATTCTTTCTATTCCCCGTTCGTCTGCGGCTTTTATGGTGATCCTTTCGGGTCTTATAACTATGCCGATTTTTTTAGGGATGCTTAAACAGCCCTCGTTCATCGGTATTTTTTCTTTGGAAATTTTAATAATTTTTGGATTAATAAATACGCTAATAGGCCGTTTTGTTTTTGTTTGAACGATAAAAATTCTTTTATTTTCTCCGATTTGGTTTGCCGCAAGGCCTATGCCCTCGGATTGTTGCATGGCGATTTTCATTTTATCAATTAATTCTTTGATTTCCGGCGATTTAGGATTTTCTACCGCTTCGCAAATTTGGCGGAGAAAGGGACTGGGGTCGGTGAAAATTTCTATTTTTTTTTCTTCGCGAGTTTCTTTTGCCGCGTTCATTATTGATTTTTCATTATTATTAATGGTTTCCATATTGATATTATATAATAAAGGTTCCTCGCTGCAAGTCGTGAGGTCTTGATCTTTTGTTTCAATTTCGCTCGGATAAAATTAAAAATAGGGTTTTCATTTTACTTCTCGCTCGTCGAAATAAATTTCTTAAAATGGCCAGAGGACAATTTTTAATAGTTATTTTTTTGTTGATGATTTTTGGTTTAATTTTCGCGCTTTCCACATGAATAATTTATTTTTTTCTTTAACTTTAGATTGCTTTATTTCGGAAAAAATTTGATTAGCGGCGTTAAATCCGATGCGGGAAATGATACCAAGATACATCGCGAATTTTTTTGGTTCATTCATATGTTTGGAAATTATGTCCGCCAAAAGGTGATTTTTAGAATGCAGATTTTTAGTTTTACCTGTTTTGTCGGATATTTTTAATACGGATAAGTTTTTTTGGATTATTCCACAATTTAAGCATTGTCCCCCTGGATAGGGGAAGTTGTGGCCATGCTGTTTGCCTTTACAGGAATTATTTAAAACATTTAGAGGGCTTGACATTTTTAATGTATGGGATAATATTGATATGAGTTCATCTTTAATAAAAATAAAAAATATAACAAAATAATCAAATTTAGGAGGGAAAAGAAATGATGATAGTGGGAATATTACTTTTGGTGATTTTTGTTAGTCATGTTGTGGGGGGAGCTACGGCTGTGGCTTGCGGAGGATCATTCAGCAAGATAAAGGAATTATATAAATAAGAGAGACGATAATTTAAAATGACGGCAGCATTAATTGGTAAAAGCTGCATAAGAGGGTTTTTTAGCCCTCTTTTTTTTGCGGTTTTGTTAAGTAATCCATTAATTTTTTGCAACCAAGCGCCGTTAATATTCCCAATACAAAGCCGGCTGCGATATCCGATGGCCAATGGACGCCCGTAATAATTCTTGCCAATGATATTAAAATTGCGGCCGTAAAAAAAATTAAAGAAGATTTTTTATTAACAAGATGAGCGGCAGTTGCCAATGCGGTAAAAAATATTGCATGACCAGAAGGAAATGAATAAGACGATTCATAAACCAATTGATTGACTGCGTATTCTAGAAAGGGGCGAGGCCGGTGCAGAAAAAAGCGGATTGCTTCGGCTACCGCAAAGCGGGCAATGATTGCGGAGCCTATGCAAAAAACGGTCAGTCGGATTTTTTCTTTATAATTGTATTTTTTTAACCTTAAAATCATTAACAATAATCCAAAGACAATAAAGTATTCCAAATATTCGGCTAAAAAAATAAAAAGATAATCAAGCCACTTGTTTTGTCCGGCTAAATTATTAAAAAAGTAAAAAATTTTAAGATCAAGCGACATATTGGTAAAATTTTCCATCCCCGTATTATTATGCGATAGCATTATACAGAATACAGAAAATTATTGAATAAAAACGATTTTAATTTGTTTTTGTTTGTTATCCGATTTTAATTTTGCTAAAAGTTCATTTTTAATTTCCAGAAAAAAATTTTTTCTGGCAAAGACTCCTCCGGATAAAAGTATTATATTCGGATTGTATTTTTTGGCAATTAAAGAAAGCTTTTCGGAAAGGAATTTTTCGAGTGCATGATTGTTTTTCGTGTCGCGGATTTTTTGGTATTGCTTTTCCCATCTTTCAGGATATTCCAATTTTTTTATTTTTTTCACTTTTCCGTTTATGGCATATCCTCGGCCGATGCCGGTGCCAATTGTAAAAGCCAGGATTTTTTTGTTTTTAAATTTTGGATTTTTTAAAAGCTGTTGTTTTAAGAAAAATCGGACATCATTATCTAATTTTAAATTCAATGGTTTGGGAAAAATGGCGCGAAAATCAAAAATTTTTAAATAATGGATATTCGGGCTGAAAATGACTTTATTACCCATTATCACGCCGGCGCATCCGATGTTAATATTTTTCATATCTTGACTTTTGCTGAATTGTTTTAAAAAATTATTTAAAATTTTTATGAATTTCTGTTTATTTTTTGGAGTTTTAATTGAAATTTGCCGGACAATTTTCCCGTTTTTTATTAATTTCGCTTTTATTTTAGTGCCGCCGATATCAATGTTTAACATTAATTATGAATTAATAAAACTAATCTCAAAAATATATATCTGCGTAAATCCGCGCAATTATTTCTGCCTGCCTTGCCGGCAAGAGCGAACTTTTTACTGACCGTAAATGTTTTGAAGACTTGTTTCTTCTTTTGAAAGTTGGATGTTTATCACGCATCTATTATACCATAGCAAGAGAATTTATTCTTAAAAAGCGACATTTTGTTTTGAGTTTGCTATAGAAACCCGCAAAAGCGGAAAAACGTCGATTAAAACGCGGAAAAGAGCGGAAAAAAATCAATTTTGAGACAACTTTTAATTATTTTTGTTTCAATAATTTTTTGGCTTCTTTCCAATATTCCTGATGTCCGCTTTCTTTCATTTTATACCACTATTCCGCCCCCCCAAAGATAATATTCATTAAATCCCGATTGTTTGGCGTCGTATTCTATGATGCCGCGGAATTCTTTGATGGTGAGCCGCTTTAATTTGACTAAGGCAATTTCTTTGTCAAGCGTATCAGCGTCAAATTTTGGACAATTTCCGAACAGCAAGAAAGGTTCGTTTTCTATCTGCCAAGCCCAAATTGTCAGATTATTTTTATAGCGACTAATAACTTTTTCAATGTATTTTAACAATGATTGTTGCCGGTTATCGGCCGTTAATTATTTTATCTATTCCGGTTCGTGGCATTCCGGCCAGCGCGGAAGGCGGTATTCAACGGCGAGTATTGCGCGAACATTTCGTTTTTGCGCTTCTTCAATTTGCCAATCTAAATTCGTAAAATCATATTTTCCCGGCTTTGGCTCTATTTCATCCCAGTAGGCGATAAGCCGCAAATTTTTAACATTTAAATCATCAAGCGTTTCTTTATAAACTATTTTTGGGTCAAACCCCATTTTGTCAACGAAGGGTCAAGAAAAAGCGAGCCCCCATTTTATTTCTCGTTGGGAATTTAACGAATTTTCATTCGGGCGGCCCAGATAAATAAAAACATAAATATAACGATTAGAAAAAAGAAAAGTATTAATAAGATTTTTAATACCTCCCTTGACATAATGAAATAATGATGATAATTTAATATTAGTTTTAATAATAATAAATTGTCAAACATTTTGTTTTAAACGTTAATTTTTGTAAATTTTAAAACAGGAGGGTTGAATGAGAGCAATTTTTATTTTAACAGCAATGTTTATCGCGGTCGGATTAATTGCGTGTTCAAATCAAGGACCACCGTTTGCTTTTCAGGATTTTCCATTGGTTTCTGTAAAGGTGGGTACGGGACCCAATCATTATGTAGTATCTATAATATTTAAAGACGGAGAGCGAGCCAAGGTTATGGTTGGTTCCGAAAGCATAAAGGTTCGTTTAAGAGACGATGGAAAAAATTACACTAGCTTCTTTTTTGAGCAGTTAAGCAGCAAGAAAATGCTGGGTTATCGGCCGATATATGAAGGAGGGACCATTTTAGTTCCTTTCGCAGAAGATGTTTTAGAGTGGGAAATGTGGCTTAAAGAAAGCCGGGAATTTTTGACATTACCCAGGCGAGTTTTACCGACACCGAAAGGCAATGAATAATTAAAATAAATAAGCCGCGTGTCTTTTTGGGAGATTCGCGGTTTTTATATTGCAAACAATGCCAACCCTGCAATTATAAATATGGCCGCAATAATTTTTTGAACAACGACTTTTCTGCTAATTTCCTCTTTAAGTAAATTTAGATTTATAAAAAATATTAAAATGCTTAATAAAAAAAATAAAAACGCATTGAAATCTCGAAAGCGCGCTGATTAGGGCGTCGCCTCCCTTGGATATGGCGAAATTTATTAAAATAGCGCCTGCCCCGGCAAGAGTTTTGTTCCCGACAACTAAAATCCGATTTTAGAAGATATTGTTCTAATTTGCCGAAAAATAAGAGTTCGAAAATTTTTAACCGCCAAAAGAGAGAACGCCGATAAAAATATTCCAAGCCGCGACTAGATAAATACGTTGATAAAAAATGTCCGCTTAAAAGAATATTTTAAAATAATCAGATGACTTCGGGAAAAATTGCCATTATTTAAATTATCGTTTAATTTTAATCCGCCATCCGGAGCATTATTATGAAATTTTATCGTGATTAGCGCCCCGCCTAAATATTAAAAGAAAAAAGCGGTTATTTGAAAATTGGATAAATGTTCTTGCAAAAAAACTCGGCTTAAAATAAAAGTAAATAATCCCATTAAGGCGCTGAAAGCGGAAACGACACGGGATATTTCCTCTTTAAAAAGAATGCCGAAGTATATAAAAAGGTATAAGAAAAAAAAAGAATGCCGACAATAATGGAGAGAATGGCGATGTTGAAAGATGCGATTAAGGAAAATCCGAAAGGAATTAAAAATATAACGCTAATGCTTAAAAATCCCACCGAAAAAGAGTGGGCGACTGGTTCGGGAATCGGACATTTTAAAAAAAAGTTTATCCGCTAAAGCGCTGACAGCGAATGTGAAAAGCGCTGAAATTGCGATTAATAGCCAATTCAAATATTTAGAATCTGTAATCTGGAATTTAGAATTTGTGTTTAATTTCCAATTTTTATTATTTTCATAACCCGTTAGCTCGTTAACCCGTTAATAAATTAACAATCTTTTTCATAATCCTATTTCATAAATTTGAAAATTGAAAATTCTTGAATTGATTGAAAATTGAAAATTCTGAAATTGAAAATTTCAACAAATCTTTATTCTAAATTCAAGATTTTTGTCATTATATCAATAAAAGATATTTTAATTACTTGATGAAGGTTTTATTTTAATAATATCATAAAAAAAGACCCGAATGCATCGGGTCTTGAATTTTAAATTATTCTTTGTGGCGTCCCAGCCATAAAAGATGCAAAACAAACCCATCTATTTCTTTAAGGTCTATCATAATATTTAAAACTCTTGCTAAAAAATTCATACAACGCGGACACAAATTCGGCGTATTTTCGCATTCGCATTTCTTTGAGTTTTCGCCACAGCTGCTTTTGCATCCGCCGCATTTTGAGGGAGCGCAGGAATTTTCCGTATTTTCTGCAGGTTTTTTAGATTCAAATTTTTTTAGCGTCTTGCAGACGATTTTGCTTGGTTTCAATAGTTTTTCCAGTGCGTCAAGTGAAATAAGGTCTTCCGGATTCTGCGGAAGGAAATTTATTATGGCGGTTTTTAAATCAGCCAGCTTTTTTAAAACCTCGGCATTTTGCGTTTGCCACAATTTTCTTCTTTCTTTTTCCGCCAATTCTAAGGCGTCCAAAATAACGCTTCTTTTCATTTTTTTCCTCCTTGAAATTTTTTCCGCCAATGGCGGTCCGCTTTTGCGGAAAATTGTTAATGAATTTAAGGCTATCCCGTAGTTAAAATATATCATTGGTTATCAAAAAAGTCAATGCTTTCGCGAAAATTATTGTGTGATAAAATTAATAATATTGTGCCAATAACATCCTTGCCCGCGAGTAATAACTTCGCGGTATTCGGACTGAATTTTATATTATGCCTTCTTCTTTAACCATTCAAACAATTAAAAAAACTTTGCCGGCGGTAGTGAGTATTGTGGTTTCTCAAAACCTTGATGTTATAGAGAAGCAAATTCCTTTCTGGCTTTTGCCGTATATTCAGCAGCATCTTCCCAAGGAAGACGTTGATATCAATGGCAATATTAAAATAGGCGGCGGGTCGGGATTTTTGGTTTCGCAAGACGGCTTGATTTTGACCAATCGTCATGTGGTGATTGATAAAGACGCAAAATATTCTATTATGTTTTCTGACGGAGAAAAATTATTGGGAAAAATCGTGGCATTAGATGAATTAAACGACGTGGCGGTTTTAAAAA
>CAYTHZ010000005.1:7546-21421 GCA_964437745.1 uncultured Candidatus Saccharibacteria bacterium | reverse complement strand
CCATTCCCGCTTGAATCTCTGGCTGTTGTTCCGCTTCCTTCGTCAAACTTCCAATAGCCCACCAGGCCCGAACTATTGAATAAAGGAGAAAGATTTTTGTTGGAACCATAAGAAAGGACTCCGGGAAAGTTTTGCTTGATAACCGAAGGATCGTTGCGGTATCTTTCTGATTCTAATATTCCGTTTAATTCCCAGGAACCCCCGGGAATGTAGGAATAGTATTGGCCAGAGGAAGAGGTGTTTATGGGGTCTGTGGGCAAGACCGATAAAGGAGAGCCGGTTCCCAAAGAAGAGAAATTAACAGGCACCCATCCCTGGCCGTTGACCTTTTTAAGGTTGTCTTGAGAAACGCAGTTGTATTGGTAGCCGGAAGGCAAAGCAGGCAGGCCCCAAGAGCCGCAGGTGGAAGAGGAATTATCGGGCAAGGATATATATACGATATTGGCCGTTCCCAAGCCTAAACCCGGACTAATTCCCAAGCTGTTAGCTATTGCCCTGTTTAACTGCTGGAGATCCGCCATCCTGGCCGTGTCTCTGGTTTTTCTTAATATTTCTGTTGGATTTAAAACCAAAGATATTATTGAACCCATGATTGCCATTATGCCCACCGCCACGAGAATTTCAAGGAGAGTGAATGATTTTTGGGATTTTGGGTTTATTGGCATAAATATATTGCGGTTATACTAAATACTGAATACTGAATATAAAATTTAGAGAGATAGACTTAACGTTTCTTGAGCTATAATATCCGCCGCGTCTTTTTTGGAAAATTTTAAAGCGGCTTTGCCCATTTCTTTTAATTTTTCCGGACTTCCTGTTAGTTGAATGATTTTTTGTAAAAGCAAATTAGGGAGCAGGTTTGCCTGTTCAATTACTTCCGCGCCGCCGTATTTGGCGTATTCGTAAGCGTTGCTTTTTTGATGATTGCCGGCTGCGTAAGGAAATGGTATTAAAATCGCGGGTTTTCCCGAGGCGGCTATTTCAAATATTGAACTGCCGGCGCGGGAAATTACAAGGTCCGAGGCTTTTAAGGCCAAGCTGTAATTTTCTTCTTCTAAAAATGGAACTGCTTGATATATTTTTTTTAATTCTTCGCTTTTTAACACAATTGGCAGTTCTTTTTTGATATTTTCAATATTTTTTTCTCCGACTTGATGCAGGATTTGAGCTTTTAAAACTAATTGCGGAAGAATTCTTAAAATTATATCGTTGATCGCTTCGGCGCCTTGGGATCCGGCGATAATTAAAATTAAAGATTTGTTTGGATTAAATCCCAGCTTATTTTTGGCTTTTTCCTGACTGATATCCGTAAATATATTTTTTCTTATGGGGTTTCCCGTTAATTTTGTTTTTTTCTCGGGAAAATAAGAAAGCGCGCTCGGAAACGATGCATTGATAGATTTAGCGAAAAAACGGCTTATTTTATTGACGAGACCCGGCGCCGTGTCAGATTCGTGAATTATTATTGGGATTAAATATAGCCATCCCGCAATAACCGTCGGCAGAGCGCCGTATCCTCCTTTGCTTATAATTGCATCCGGCATAATTTTTAAAAGAAGCCAAAGATTTTGGATAAAACCGATTATTAGCTTAAGAGGCATTGAAAAATTTGACAGCGAAAAATAGCGGTTTAATTTGCCGGAAACAATTTTAAAAGTTTTGATATTTTCTTTTTTAAAAATATCAAGCGACCAGTCGTCGGGGCCGAAATAAAAAATTTTCAGATTAATTTTGTTGGCGCTCGCCAATTCTAAAAGAGAACGATTTATCGCCACTAAAGGAAAAGTGTGCCCGCCGGTTCCTCCGCCGGTTAATACTATGCGAATGGTGGGATTAGCCATAAGAAATTAAAATGAGTTCAATAATAAATTATTTAGTGGTATGTTTTGATATGTTTGTTATTACTCCTGCCATTGCCAGAAGCATTGCCATTGAGCTGGAGCCGTAGCTTAAAAATGGAAGCGGAATTCCGGTAATGGGAATTAATCCGCAAATCGCGCTGATATTCACGACAGCCTGTATTATTATCAGAAAAATAAATCCTGCTGAAAGCAGTTGCCCGAATTGATCCGGCGCGTGTTTGCTGATTTTCAATCCTCGCGCCATAAGCAGTATATAAAGTCCGATTAAAAATATCGCGCCCGCAAACCCCAATTCTTCGCCGACAACCGCGAATATTGAATCGCCAATTGTTTCCGGAAGAGAATTGAGCTTGGTTACGGAGTTGCCGAATCCTTTGCCGAATGTGCCTCCGGAGCCGATGGCGATTAAGGCCTGGTTTAGGTGATATCCTTGGCCTTGGGGATCTAAGTCCGGATAGATAAACGCAGTTATTCTTTCAAATCTGTTCGGTATTAGCATGGATAAACTGAAAAACCCGATAATGATTAAAATTATAATAATTCCGATAAATGAAAGCCTGACTCCGCTTAAAAAATAAATAATAGTTGAGGAAGCGAAGATTATGGCTAGAAGCCCCAAGGACGGTTGAAGCGCCAAAAGCAGAGCGATAATGCCGATGATTACCAAAAATGGCACAAGTCCCAACATTATGCTTTCTTTTTTTTCTTTTGAATTGGATGCGGAAAGCCAGCTTGATAAATAAAGAATAAACGTGAATTTTAAAATCTCCGACGGTTGGAACGAAAGCGGCCCTAATTGCAGCCAACGTTCGGCTCCTTTAATGCTGATGCCTAAGGGAGTGAAAATTAGTATTAAAAGCAGGATGGTGCCTAAAAGCAGGAATAGAGAAATTGATTTTAGCTTGCGGTAATAAAAAAAATATCCGGCGCCAAAAAGAATTAATCCTAAAAACAGTCCCTGCGATGCTTGTTTTTTGACGAAATGATAGCTGTCGTTAAAATTTTTTTGTCCCAGAGCCGAGGACGCGGAAAGAAGCATCGCCATTCCGAATATAATCAGCGTTATTAAAGTAATTAAAAAAATGTAATCTGGAGCGTGAATTCGAATGGAATTTAGAATATGGAATTTAGAATATTTGCCGGCAAAAATTTTTATTATGAGATGCTCAGGTAATTAAATTTTAAATTTTTTCGCCAGGTGGCGGATTTGCCGCTGGCGGAAAATTCTAAATTCTAAATTCTTTTAAGTATTATTCCATGTAATCCTTTTGCGTGGCTTCCGTCTTTTATCGCGAAATTGCCGTTGACAATGACATGTTTTATTCCGATTGGGGACGCATAAGGGTTTTCGTGGGATGCTTTGCTTTCAATGATTTCCGGGTTAAATATGGTTATGTCGGCGTAAAAACCCGCTCTTAGAACGCCGCGATTTTTCAGGCCGATTTTCAAAGCTGGTCCGGATGTGATTTTTTGGACCGCTTTCTCCCATTCTATTAAATTGTATTTTTTCACTAAAGACAAAAATTTCGGGAAAGCGCCCCAAGATCGCGGATATTTCTTTGGGAGAAAAATCGTAGCCGGTGCCGTTGGAAGCAATAAAGCTTAGGGGATGTTTTATGGAGCTGAACATGTTTTCTTCGGTATTGATTTTTAGAAATACGGTGGCGCGGCCTAAAGATTCTTTAAGTATTTCGCAGACCGCTTGCTCTTCGGAAATTTCTCTGTTTTTGGCAATGTCGCTTATTTTTTTTCCGGAAAGGAAATTTTGTCCGGCTGATTCGGCAATTATAATATTTTTAAAATTTATGCCGCTTTTTTTCATTTCTTCTTCGGCTTTTTTCCGGTTTTTCGGATTTTTTAAAATTTCTACCATTTTTTCAAATCCTTTCTCGGAAACCCAATGAGGCATTAAAGTATAAAGATGAAATGATCCGGTGTCATACGGGTAAATATCAAAATTTAAAGATAAAAACTCGGGAATAGATCGCGTTAAAATTTCCAGACCGGCTTCAAATTGGGAGTCGTGGGGAATGTGGGCTTTAAAATGATTAATTTGAACATTGGCGCCGGTATTTTTTGCTAAGTTGTAAATTTCTTCTGTTGCTTGTAAAAATTCTTTATTTTCCGATCTTAAATGAAAAGCGCAAAGGCTATTTTGTTGTTTCGCTAAAAGAGCGATTTCTTTGAGTTCTTCTTGGGGCGCAATTGCGCCGTGAGCGTAGGAGAGTCCGAAAGATACGCCAAAAGCGCCGTCTTTGATTCCTTCTTCAATCAGAAATTTCATTTTTTTCGCTTCTTCTTTGTTTAATTCTCTTATTTCTTCGCCTAAGATATCGCGCCTTACAGTGGAATGTCCTATTAAGGTTCCGAAATTAACCCCTAATTTTTTTGTTTCAAGAATATTAAGAAATTCTTTAACGGTTTTCCAATTGATGTTGATTTGGTTGGGATCCGTCCATTTTCTGATTGAAATTAAACTGCCCTTTAAAAGAGGGGCCAAAGAGGAGCCGCAATTGCCGCCTAAAATTGTGGTGATTCCTTGCGTTAGGAAGCTTTTTTGTTCGGGGTGGGTAAAAATGGTAAGCTGGTGATCGGAGTCGGTGTTGATATCTATAAAACCCGGGCATACGAAAAAACCATCGGCGTTTATTTCTTCTTTCGCGGACTCGTTTTTTAAAACACCGATTTTTTCAATTTTGGAATTTTTTATTCCTAAATCAGCTTGAAATTTTTCAGTTCCGGCGCCGTCAATAATAACGCCGTTTCTAATGATAATATCCATCATATAACATTATTATATCTCAAAAAATTCATAAATCCAAACCCCGCGTCAATTGACAGATTATTATTATTTACGTTACATTTGTTTTGATTTTAGAGCCTTTTTTTGTAAAATTAACAATTAAAAAAACTTAAACAAGGAGGGATAAATGAATCTTTTGGAGCTACCCTAGGCGGCGATAGATCGCAAAATTTTATTTTTTGCGTAATTTTGCGTTAAATCCGCGATTGTCTGCGGCGCGCCAAAGCGCGCATCTCACATCTCACATCTCATATCTCATATCTCATATCTCATTCTATCCACCCCTCGTTTTTGTCAAGAAAATCTTCAAGGTCTCTGCTGCCGATGGAAAATGAATTGATTTTTTCAGTCAGTTTTTCCGGTATTTCGTCTAAAAAACGGGATTTATAATTTTGTACTATTGAGCCGAAAATTAGCCGCTTTTGGGAATGGGATAGATAAATTTTATTTTTGGCGCGGGTAATTGCCACATAAGCCAGCCGCCTTTCTTCTTCTATGTCTTGCGGAGTTAAGCTTTTGGAATGGGGAAACAGCCCTTCTTCCAGCCCGGCGACGAATACCGTGTGGAATTCCAATCCTTTTGCCGCGTGCGCGGTCATTAAACTGACGGCGTTTTTTTTCTCGCTTCGGGAATCAGCTTCTTGGTATAAAGACACGGCTTCCAAAAATTTTGACAGCGCTTCTTTTGTGTCCATAAAGGAAGCTGATTTTTGCGGATTAGCGCGCCGATTATCGTTGATATTTTTTGATTCAAAATTTTTAGATAAGCTTACGAGTTCATATATATTTTCAACGCGGCGGTCGCCGTCTTCAAATTTATCGTTCAGATATTTTTCGTAATCCGATTTTTTAATTATGAATTTGATTAAATCCGATAAAGGAACCTCTTTTTTAAAAAGCTCGTTGCGTTCCTTTAAAATTTCCGGCGCTTTCTTTTTTAAAATTGGCGTTTTGGAGATTCGTTCTTTAGCGGCCGAATCTTGCGGGTTGTTGATAATCCTTAATATTGCTAAAATGTCTTTTACTTCGCGGCGTTCGTAAAATTTTATTCCGCCGATAATTTGGTAGGGAATATTGAATTTTATCAGCGCTTCTTCCAAAGAGCGAGATTGGGCGTTTATCCGGTAAAGCACGGAAAGGTCGCTGGGGCTTAATCCCTCTTCGTCTATCAGGTTTTGGATTTTTTCGGCCACAAAATGCGCTTCTTCTTTTTCATTTTTTGTTTCAATAATATAAAGGGGCAGGCCTTGCTGATTTTTTGTCCATAAATATTTTTTCTTTTGATAAACATTGTTTTCAATAACCGCGTTGGCGGCGTTTAGAATATTTTGCGTTGAACGGTAGTTTTCTTCCAACATCACTATTTTGGCTTCGGGAAAATCTTTTTCAAAATTTAAAATGTTAGTGAAATCCGCTTTGCGCCAAGCGTAAATTGATTGCTGGTCGTCGCCCACCGCGCAGAGATTGCGGTATTTAAAGGCCAACAGTTTTGTCAGGACATATTGGGCGTGGTTGGTGTCTTGGTATTCGTCTATTAAAATATAGCGGTATTGTTCTTGATATTTTTCTAAAATCTGCGCGGCGAAGCGAAATAGTTCCACGGGTTTCATTATCAAATCATCAAAGTCAAAAGCGTTGTTTTTTTGCAGTTCGTCTTCGTATTTCAGGTAAGCTTTCAAAATTATTTTTTCAAAAAAATTGGAAATTTCGGCCGCGTATTTTTCCGGATTCAAAAGTTCTGCTTTCAGGCTGGAAATTTTTTCTTTGATGGCTGACGGGTTGAATTGGCGGCTGTCTAATTCCAGTTCTTTGAGGATTTTTTTGATTAAAGACAAAGAATCATCGTCGTCGTAAATGGTAAAATAGGGCGATCTTTTCAATAAGTCGGCGGCATCTTTATTTTTTAATTCTTGGCGCAGCATTTTCGCTCCAAAGCTGTGGAAAGTTCCGATGAATAAGTTGTGAGTTGTGAGTTGTGAGTTGTGAGTTAAAACGCAAACGCGAGCCGCCATTTCTTCCGCGGCTTTATTGGTAAAAGTCAAAGCTAAAATATTTTCCGGCTTTATTCCTTTTTCAATCAAATAAGCCAAGCGGTAAGTAAGGCACTGGGTTTTTCCCGTTCCGGCTCCGGCAAGAATCAAAACAGGCCCTTTTATTGAAAGGACGGCTTCTTTTTGTTGAGGATTTAAGTTGTCTAAATTCAGCGGCATATAGTTTTAATTTCTACGAAGCAGTATATAACAGGGAATAAAGGAAAGCAATGCGTTAAGCTGCCGACGTTTGTTTATTGTATAAAAATTGCCCGTAAAATAGAGGAAAATTTAATATCAGGCATAAAAAACCCGCAATTTAATTGCGGGTTTTTAAACATTATTTTTTTTTATGGCAGCCTTTATGGCAGCCTGCCATGGGGCAGGTTTTTGACAGCGGGCAAGGGCATCCGGCGCAATCTTTTGTGGAACTGCAGAATAAATCGTAAGAGCTATCAAGACATCTCATTGTCATCAGCGGGCATTGTGTTTCGGGCGATTCTTTTTCCTTTTCCATAATTCCTCCTTGTGTTTTTGTATTTCTTTTATGGTTTTTTCTATTAACAGGGGAAAAACTTTTTTTATTTCCGGAGTTAGTCCGAATCGGCAATCCGCGCTTTTCGGCTGGATTCCTAAAATTGTGATTTCGGGATTTTTTCCTAAAGCGGCGGCAATTTTTAGCGCTTCGGGAAAACTGGTTTGATGAAGGGAAAATTTTGTTGATGTTTTTCCTCTTACCGCTTTTTTGTTCGGATTAATCTTTATCATGTTTCCCGGTTTTCCGTTAAAATTTACGGCATCTATTATTATTATGCTGTCATATTCAAGAAGGCAGTGAATTAATCCGAATCCGCCGGTTCCGGCGTCAATGAAATGAACGCCGGACGGCCAGGACATTCGTTCCAGCTTGCTTATGATGCAGGGACCTATTCCGTCATCTTGCATCAGGGGATTTCCTATTCCCAAAATTAACAGCCGGCGTTTTTTGGTTTTCATTTTATTTCTTTCAGGCTGTTTTTTGATATTTTTAAATCAACTATCATTTCGTGGGTTGAACAGGAAATACACGGGTCGTAGGCTCTGACTAGCATTTCTAAGGCCAGCTGGATTTCTTTTTCGTTTTTATCTTTTTCTAAAAGCAGTGGGACTAAGGTTTCTATATCCGATTGGATATTGCCGTGGTTTTGGCCGGTTGGGATTATGCAGTTGGCCCGGACTATCAGCCCTTCGCCGCTGAAAACATAATGGTGGACGAGGATTCCCCGCGGCACTTCCACTATGCCTATCCCTGTTTTTTCTTTTAGTTTTTCTCTTGCTTTGGTTTTCGCTTTTTCTATTATTCTGGAAACATTTTCGGCTTTTATTTCTTTTTTAAGAAATTCGTCAATAATTTTAATGCTGTCTTCAAACGAATGAACCGTTTCCACGACTTGCGCCACGGTGTTCATATAAGGATTATAGCATAAAGCGGAAAGCCCCAGGAATTCGGCCGTTTTTTTTGCCAATGGATGAAGTTGTTTGAAATTGACGTTAAATCTTGCCAAAGCTCCCACCATATATGATTCCCGGCAGTGTTTCGCGTATTTTGCCGTTGAATGAGGAACGCAATATTCTTGGATAACTTTCATATATTTTTTTACTGGATGTAAACCGTCGTCGGTGGAAAAAACTTCGCCGTCATAAAAAGCGTATTCTTTTTGGCTTTTCAGGGCCACATATTCCGTTTCTCTTTTAAATTCGGGGATGGTGAAGCTTTTAACCACTTCGGCTATTGCCCAAAGATCCGGGATTAAGCTTTCCAAATTTTTTTTCAGGCAGGACAGCTGATTTTTCGTCGGCAGCTTTGAGAATCCGCCCACTATAACGTTTGTCGGATGCGTTGTCCGTCCGCCAAGCAAGGCGGACATATCGTTTCCGAGTTTATGCAGCTTGATTATTTTTTTTACCACTTCAAGATGGCTTGCCGTTAAGGGTATGACGCTTGAGGCGCCGACGAAATCAGGAGCGGCAAGATAGCCGACATGGAGGATATGGCTTTGGATAGTGGCCGCGTGCATCAGAAGTTTTCTGAACGACAATGTTTGCGCGGATATTTTTAATCCCAAAGCATTCTCAATCGCTTTTACCGAAGCGAGATAATGTCCTATGGAACATATTCCGCAAATTCTGGAAACAATATCGGCAACGCGGTCGTAAGGCTGATTTTTAAGCATTGCTTCAAAGAATCTGGCTGATTCCGGGATTATCCATTTTGCTTCTTTGACTTTTCCGTTTTCAACGAAGACTTTGAGTTTGCCGTGCCCTTCTATGCGGCTGACTCCTTTAACTTCAAATTTTACCGTTTTTGAATTTTTCATTTCCATTCTTATTTATCCTCTTTTTGATTTCTTTCTCGGCCGTTAAACATTCTTAATGCCTTTTCTATTTCTTCCGCAGTTAATCCGGTTTTTTTTAAAATTTCAAAAGCGGCTGTTTCATTGCGGTTTTCCAAAAAACCTCTGCATCCCAAGCAGCCTTTTTTATTGGACGGACATAAAGCGCCGCATCCTTTTCTGGTAATAGAGCCGAGACAGGCGATTCCCGATTCAATAAGACAGCCATTTTCTTTCATGGCGCATTCCATGCAAACCGGGCATTCCGGAAGCGACGGAGTTTTTCCCAAAAGCAGATCCGTGATTATTTTGGCGGTTTCTTCCGCGTTAACGGGGCATCCCGGAATAAAAGCGTCCACTTTGATTACTGCGTTTATCGGCCGAGGAGTTATGCTGTCTTTTAATCCTTCCACCAATTCGGAATCTTTTTCATAAACCATTTTTTTCTTATCTTTTAAATCCATATTATTGGCTAGGCAATTAATTCCGCCGATGTGGGCGCAGGCGCCCAAGGCAATGACAATTTTTGCTTTTTCCCTAATTTTTTTTATTTCTTCGGCCTCTTCGTTTGTTAAAACGCTTCCTTCTATTAGCGCTATATCAAAATCAATTTCGGGAAATTTGTCGCTGTTTTCCGTCATTATTTCGCGGCAGTAAACAAGATCAATGGCGTTTAAAAGGTCCAAAATAGCTTCTTCAAGATTTACGAACTGTAAAACACACCCTTCGCAGGAGCCGATTTGGAAAATGGCCACTTTTGGTTTTGTTTTTTCCATTTTTATAACTCCTTTTTGGCCTGATGATAAAAAAATACAGGTCCGTCTTTGCAGACATACAATCCGTTATTAAGCTGGCAGCGGCAGCATTTTCCGAATCCGCATTCCATCCGTCTTTCAAGCGACATTATAATCTGATCGTCAGGAAGGTTTTTCTTTTTGAGTTCGGCAACGACGAATTTGTACATAATGGGCGGACCGACAAGCAGCGCGAAAGTTTTTTCTAAATTTATTTCGAGCGGCGGGATTAGGGTGGTAATAAGGCCGACTTTTCCGTCCCATTTTTCATCCGGTTTGTCGAGAGTTTCATAAAGGTTTATGTCTTGGCGATTTTTCCATTCCTCCAGCTCTTTCGGGAAAAGTCGTTCCGAAATTGTTTTGGTTCCGAACAGGATGGAGATTTTTCCAAAATCATCCCGTTTATCCAAAATGTAATGGATTAAAGAACGGAGAGGGAAAAGCCCGATTCCTCCGGCTATCAAAAGCAGGTCTTTTTTTCTAATGCGTTTCAGCGGGCAGCCGTTTCCCAGCGGACCTCTTATGCCGACTATGTCGCCGGTTTTTAAATTATGCAGCGCTTTGGTTACATCTCCCACTGCGCGGATAGCCAATTCAAAATATCTTTTTTCCGTCGGCGACGAGCAGATTGATATCGGAGCCTCGCCGATGCCAAAGATAGAGATTTCCGCGAATTGAAGAGGCTTGTGGTTTAATTCTTTGCCGTTTTGAAAGCGAAGTCTAAAAAGTTTTTCCCAAGGTCCGAGTTTTTCTATTTTTATAATTTCCGTTTTTTCCGGAATATAGGGATTTTTATCTTTTCCCATTTGCTTATTTCCTCCTTTTTAATTTTTCAATTGTATCAACGGGGTTTGCGGTTTCGCTTTTGCAGGCATTAATACACCGTCCGCATCCAACGCATCCTGGAAGGCCGAATTTTCCGGGCAAGAAGCTCAATTTGCGCATAATCCTGTGTCTTAAGCGGTCGGCAGTTTCTTTCCGGAAATTATGGCCTAATGCTGTTTTGGCAAAGGTTTCAAGCGCGCATCCATGCCATTCTCTTTCTCTTTTTCCTTTTGACAGGTTAAGTTCTACGCTGTCTTCTATGTCAAAACAAATACAGGTGGGACAAACCATATTACATCGTCCGCAACTAAGGCAATTTTTTGCCATTTCTTCCCAAAACGGATTATCATAATTTTTTTCAAGAAAACCCGGAATTTCTTTCGGCGGTATGGTTATTTTTATTTTGTATTTCAGCTCAGCCGCTTTTAATAACGCAGTTTTCTTTTTTAAATCACGCAGAGTTGCTTTAGCCGCCAGGTTTGCGTATTCTTCCAAAATTTTTCTGCCCTTTTCCGAACCGATTGCCATAATGAAATTTTTGCCTATATCCGTCAGTAAAATGTCAAAACCATTTTCAGAGTTATGGGTTTTAAGGCTGCGCGAAAAACAGGCGGGGAATGGATTAAGATCGTCTATGGCGATAATGACGGAATTTTTGCGCCGGCTTTCATAATAGGGGTCAACCGGTTCCGTTTCTATGAATATTTTATCCATGAGTTTTATTGCCCAGATATCATATGGTTTTACGCCTATGATTATCAATTCTCTTTCATTTATGGCCGGCTGAAATGTTTCTTCGCCGTCAAAATAAAATAAAATTTCTTTCGGCGGCAAGAAATATTTTTTTCCCGGCGGCATCAGTGTAGGTTTGTCATAATTCAGCCGCAAGTCGGATGCTTTGGTTATTTCGTCAAATATAAAATCGTTTTCTCGCTTTATGACTCCTGCCACCGTTTTTCCGCTGCGGATTAATCCGTCGGTCATTTTTTCAAAATTCTTTTTGCTGATTTTAAGATGCATTTTTTCCTCCTGCTAATATTTCAATTTTTAAAGATTAACGTTAAATAAATAATAATTCTAATTTCAGATAAACATATTAAATTGTAAATGTCAAGCAAAAAAGAGCATTTTTTACCCATTAATTGCTTGACTAATTTTTAATAATATTGTATTATTTTAAAAAGTCTTTAATAATTTTTAATAACAGGCTATCATAAAAGAAAAAGGAGAAAAATATGATTAATCGCCGGGAGATTTTAAGATTATTAAAAACAGATGATAAAAAAGAAATACAAAGCCTTTTGGAAACGGCTGATTTATTGCGCCAGCAAAATGTCGGCAAGCAGGTTTGCATCCACGGCATTATTGAATTTTCCAATTATTGCCGTTCGTTGTGCGCTTATTGCGGCATAAGGGCGGACAATAAAAATTTGGTTCGCTACAGAATGCCTATTGAGGAAATCAGGGATACGGCTCTCGCGGCTGTCAAAGATTTCGGATATAAAATGCTGGTTTTGCAATCCGGCGAAGATTTTTATTATGACGCGGAAAAATTAAGCTGGCTTTTAAAAGCAATCCGCAAAGACGCCAGATGCCTTTTATTTTTAAGCGTTGGCAATCGCGATTATGAAACTTATGAAAAACTTTATAAAGCCGGAGCCAGAGGATCTTTGTTTAGATTTGAAACATCGGATAAAGAACTTTATGGAAAACTGCATCCGGATTGTTCATTGGATGAAAGAATAGAACAGCTTAATTTTATGAAGGAAATCGGCTATTTGGTTGCTTCGGGTCCGATTATCGGCTTGCCCGGACAAACTTTGGATATTTTGACAAATGATATTTATTTGATGAAAGATTTGGGCGTGACTATGGCAACAATGGGGCCGTTTATTCCGACTCTTAATACTTTTTTAGGAGAAGATTTCTTCCGCGAAAATCCGAGCTTAAATCAGCGCGAGTCTGCGACGCGCGAATCGCTGGAAATGACTTTAAAGATGATTGCTTTGACACGGCTGCTTTATCCGAAAGTCAGGATTCCCATTGCGACTGCTTTGGAAAAATTGGGCGGCAGCGAAGCCAGGATCAAGGCGTTAAATGGCGGAGGAAACGCTTTTATGCTAAGTCTTACTCCGCCGAAATACCGCGAGTATTATCAGATTTATGCCGACAAACAGAATTTGGAATTTCACCAGAATTCTAAAAAGTCGGTGGCCGAACTTGCGGAATTGATAAAATCTTGCGGCCGGAATGTTTGTAAGGGCTGGGGAACCGATTTTACTTTGGATAAACAAGAATTTATTTCGCTTTGCGGCATGAATAAATAAGAGGAAGGAAAATATGGATATCAAGGAAATTTTTAACCAAGAAAGAATTGAAAATATTCTTAAAAATGCGGTTTTTGATAAAAAGCGGTTTTTAGAAATTATAAAAAAAGCCAAAGAAAAAAAAGACCTTTCTTTGGAAGAGGTCGGCGAGCTGATTAAAGCTCCGGCTGATTTTTCTCCATTGCTTTTTAAAGCAGCGTCTTTTGTCCGAAAAGAAATATACGGCAGTCGGATGGTGCTTTTCGCTCCGCTTTATGTTTCCAGTTATTGTAAAAACAAATGCGTTTACTGCGGATTCCAGGAACAGAATTCTTGTATTGTCCGCCGAAAATTAACTATGCCGGAAATTGAATCCCAAATAAAAGCGGTTCTTGACATGGGGCACAAAAGGGTTCTTTTAGAATTCGGCGAAGACAAAGAACAGGCGCCTTTAGACTATGTTTTAAGAACCATTGAAACTATATATGGCGTTAAAAATAGGAAAGGAGATTATATAAGAAGGGTAAATCTTAATATTGCCGCCACGACGACGGAAAATTACGCCGCGCTGGCAAAGGCGAATGTTGGAACTTACAATTTATTCCAAGAAACTTATCATCCGCTTACTTATAAAAAAGTCCATCCTTGCGGCACGTTGAAGCATAATTATGAAAGGCAGTTGCTTGCCCACGAGCGGGCAATAGGGGGCGGCTTAGATGATTTGGGTTTCGGGGTTCTTTTCGGGCTTTATGATTGGCGATTTGAAGTTCTGGCTTTAATGTCGCATGCTCAATATTTAGATAAAAAATACGGCATTGGGCCGCATACTATTTCCGTTCCGCGCATAAATTCCGCCAAGGGATTGGATTTTAATCCGCCTTAT
>CAYTHZ010000005.1:1258-7534 GCA_964437745.1 uncultured Candidatus Saccharibacteria bacterium | reverse complement strand
GACGATGATTTTTTAAAGCTTATTGCGATTTTTCGGCTGGCGGCGCCGTATGCGGGCATAGTGCTTTCAACAAGAGAATCTGAAAAGTTGCGAAACAAAGCTTTTCATATCGGCGTGTCGCAGATATCGGCTGCGTCCAAAACCGAAGTTGGAGGATATAAAACGCGAAACATGAAACATGGGACAAGGGACATGGCGGAAGACGGGGGGCAGTTTGAGCTTCATGACCAAAGGACGTTAGACGAAACAGTCGGCGATTTATTAAAAGCGGGATTTATTCCTTCTTGGTGCACGGGCTGCGAATATAAAGGCAGGCAGGGATGTTCTTTTATGGCTATCGCCAAAGCCGGTTTGATAAAAAATTTCTGCATGCCGAACGCTTTAATCACCTTAAAGGAATATTTAAAAGATTACGCCTCGCTTGAAACTCAAAAGATGGGCGAAGAAGCGATTAAAAAGGAATTGCAATTTTTTTTGCCAGAAAAAAAACAGATAATTGAACAATGGCTTAAAAGATTGGAGTCCGGAGAGAAAAAATATTTTTATGTGTAAATAAAAAAACGCGGATTTTATCCGCGTTTTAAATTTTCTGTAATTAAAAAGCTCCCGAAGGGGAGCTATATTTTTGGATTTTTTAGAATCAAAGCGGCAGAGAATAAAAATGCTATCGGCCATAATAGGAAAGTTAATATAATAATCAGAATTAATATTAAATATTTCTTCGTGCGGCAACTTTTTCGAAAAAAATGCATTGCTAATCTAGCGGGCCAAAAAATTAACAGCATTAGCCTATTGGCGATTTTCCATAAGATATTATTGGTCTTTTGGGAAGCTTTGTCCAGATAAAGAATCGCTATCGCCAGGCTGGTTATCAAAGATAAAAATGGCGGGATAAAATATATTGCGATAATTTCCATCTTGCCCTCTTTTTATTAAAGAATAATTATTATTTAAATGATAAGTCAATTTACTTGACGTGTCAATATTTATATGCTTTACTGGATTTAGAAAAAGAAGCGGTATTTAAAAATTAAAAAATAGATGAGGGAGACGCAATGGAAGACAGGAAAAGCTTGAAAGAATTAAAAGAAAAATCTGAAATAAGAAGGATTGTGTTGGAGACTTTGCTTTATTATGCGACAGAAAAAGGGGAAAAAGTTCTGCCAACAATGGGTGAATTTGTGTTGTCGGAAGTTTCTTCGGCCGTGATAGAATATCTCACGGAAAAAGAGTGTAATTTCGCGTATCGTCGATACGGCAACGATAATCTTTGGGAATGGCTTTCCGGCAACAATAAATTAATAGAAAGAGTTGTGCGAGATTTCGGCGGAAAACTTAACGCTGACTTGCAAAAAACGCTTATGAGCCTTATTCGCGTAAGTTTTGACCATGATGGCGCGGGAGATCGGGTTTATTTTTGCTGGCTTACCGCTCTTTATAAACGCTGTATTTGCGATTGCCGGATAAAGTCCACTTTTTCTTTATCCGTGGAATTTATCAGAAAAGTTGAAAATAAAACGATTCCTTTATTGGATGAAGAAACAATAAAGCATTGTCAGGCAATTGCTAAAATTATGAAAAAATATATAAATCGCGACATAGAATTTATTAAGAAAACTTATTATTGGTAGGATAAAAAGATGGAAAAGATTAATCTTGTGGAAATTTATGGAAAGATTTGGATTAATGGGGAGCTGGCAGATGCTGATTCGCCGAAAGCCTATACGCATCTTTCGGCATTTGCCATACATTATGGCAAGTCTGTTTTTGAAGGCATTAGATTTTATGATACGCGCAAAGGTCCGGCGATTTTTCGGCTGAAAGATCATACAAAAAGATTTTTTGAGTCGGCAAAAATTATTAATTTGAAAATTCCTTATTCTCAAGACGATATTAATCGGGCGATTATTGAAACGGTTGCGGCTTGCGGTTTAAAGTCGGGATATATCAGGCCTATTGCTTTTGCCGGCCCGGGCGCTTTGGGATTGATATCAAAAAATAACCTCGTGGTTGTGGCTGTTCTTGTTTGGTCGTGGGGCGCGTATCTTGGCAAAGAAGGAATGGAAAAGGGGATTAGGTTGAAGACATCTTCATATATAAAGAGTTCGGCTTCAATGTTTTGCAAAAGCAAGTGCGCGGCTAATTATGTTTTAGCCAGCCTGGCAAAAGAAGAAGCGTGTCAGTGCGGCTATGACGACGCTATTCATCTGGATGAAAAAGGATTGGTGTCCGAATGTTCGGCAGCCAATATTTTTATCGTTAAAAACAGTCAAATTATTACCCCGCCGCTTTCAGCTCCGATTTTGGCGGGAATCACAAGAGATTCCGTCATTAATATTTTAACAAATACTTATCCGTTTATGGATTTATATAAAGTGATAGAAAGAGATATCTGCCGCGAAGAGCTTTATGCTGCTGATGAATGTTTTATTTGCGGCACTGCGGCGGAAATTACGCCGGTGAAAGAAATTGACGGCATGATTATAGGCGATGGAATAATTGTGGAAAATTCATTGAGCCGGAAAATTCAGAAAGTTTATTTGGAAACAGCCAAAGGACTTGGCGGCAATTTTTCCGCAGAGTGGCTGACTTACGCGAATTTTTATCAATGGAATAAAAAATAGAGCATAAAGAAATTTTTATTAAAAAAATCGCCCCCGAATTTTATCTCGGGGGCGTTTTTGTTATTTATTTTTCTGATTTTGATTTTGGATTGCCATAAGAATGGCAATCAATGCAGAGCGCGGTTTTTCCGCAATTTTCGCAGGGGCCGTAAGATATTCCTTGTTTCGGGAAAAATTCTTTATCGCCGCATTCATATTTACGATGACATTCCGGACATAAAAACATTTTTATTCCATTTTTTCCAATCATTAATTTTCTAACTTTCAGCTGCCGGTTGGCAGTTACATCATTTATCCTTTTTACCGAAAGATTTTGCGGAGCGTTTTTTAAAAGCTCCGGCAAATTTCTAGCTTCATAAAGAATCTGAATTAAAGTATCCGCGAATTCATCCAGCTCGGTTTTTGTAATTGATTCTGTCGGCTCAATCATCAAATCTTCAGGAACAATGAGCGGAAAATACATTGTTGGCGGATGCACTCCGAAATCCAGCATTCTCTTGCAGACATCTTTTGCCGTAACGCCGGTTTCTTTTTCTAGTTTAGCGAGCGACAAAACGAATTCGTGCAAAGTGTTTTCATTGTAAGGAATTTCAATATCCGGATGTCCTGTTAATTTCTTTTTCAAGTAATTAGCCGTTAATAAAGCGTCTTCCGAAACCTGTTTTAATCCATCGGCGCCGAGATAAAGAATGTAGGCGTAAGCTTTTACCATCACATTGAAAGCGCCATAGAATGCTTGCGTTTTTCCAATTGAATTTGGTTTGTTTTTTTTAAAATAATATATAGCTTCGGGATTTCGATATGTTTCAACAGTTGGAACTGGGAGAAATGGAGCAAGCTTTTGGCAAACTCCCACTGGCCCGGAACCCGGACCGCCGGAACCATGAGGCGTGCCGAAGGTTTTATGCAAATTGACGTGTAAAACGTCAATTCCAAAATCTCCGGGCCGGCTGATTCCCAAAAGGGCGTTAAGGTTCGCGCCGTCCATATATACGAGTGCTCCGGCCTCATGCGCAATCCGGGTAATTTCAAGGATTTGCGATTCAAAAATTCCGAGAGTGTTCGGATTGGTAAGCATCACGGCCGCCACATCGTTTCCCATTAACCGCTTTAAATCTTCAAGGTCAACCATTCCCTTAGAATTTGATTTAACCGTTACAGATTTATATCCTGCCAGAGTTGCGGACGCCGGATTTGTGCCGTGAGCGGAATCCGGAATTATTACTTTTTTCCTATTATCTTCTTGGCGCGATTTGTGGTAAGCGCGAATTATTAAAAGTCCGACAAATTCACCTTGGGCTCCGGCAGAAGGCTGGAGCGTAAATGCTTTCATCCCGCAGATTTCGCAAAGCGCTTTTTCTAATTTATGCATTAATTCCAAGGCGCCTTGGATTTCGTGTTCAGGCTGATTCGGGTGGATTTCCGTAAATCCCGGAAGCAAAGCCGCCCATTCAATTATTTTCGGCGTCAGTTTCATTGTGCACGACCCTAAAAGATACGGGCCCGAATCAACGCCGAAAGTTTTTCTGGTGAGTTTCAGATAATGGCGAATTAGTTCTAATTCGTTCATTGCAGGAATATTCAATGAAGTTTTGCGCAGGTATCGCGGCAAAACGTTTTTTCCGCAAGGCTCTAAATATTTTTCTTCAATATATTCGGTTAAATATTTCCTGGCTATTTCCGCTAATCCCTTTTTTCCCATATAAGAAAGATAAATAGCGGCGCGGATTGCCAAAAGCGACTGGTTGGAGCAGATGTTGCTTGTCGCTTTTTCCCTTTTTATATGCTGTTCGCGCGCTTGCAGTCCGAGAATATAGCTGCGCTTTCCGTCTGTCGTTGTTTCTATAACTATTCTTCCCGGCATATCGTGATAAAATTCTTTTTTCGCCGCGAAAAATCCAAGATACGGCCCGCCGAAAGAAACATAATTGCCCCAAGGCTGGCTTTCGCCGCAGACAATGTCCGCTCCCAATTTTCCCGGCGTTTCCAGAAGCGCGAGAAAAAGAGGATTGGCGACAACTACCAATAACCCTTGTTTTTCGTGAATAATGTTTGCCAGGGACGCAATATCTTCAATTTTTTTGTCGGTATTGGGCTGGCAAACAACAAGGCAGGCGGTTTTTTCGTCAATTTTTTGCGCAATTTCGTTTGTGTGGGCGATTTTAATTTCAATATTTAATCCCGATAAATAAGTTTTTATTGTTTCTGTATACAACTCCCAAAGTCCGGAAGAAATTACAATATTGGTTTTCTTTTTGGCACAGCGCAAAGCCATTAAAACCGCTTCCGCGGCAGCCGAAGCGCCGTCGTACATTGAAGCATTGGCGATATCGCAGCCGGTTAGTTCGCAAATCATTGATTGGAAGTCAAAAAGAATTTCTAAAGGACCCTGGGCTATTTCCGCCTGATACGGAGTGTAGCTGGTTATCAGTTCCGGAGAACCGTTGATAATATAATCAATAACCGCTGGCACGTATTCTTTTTGGCTGAAACTATTAGCGGAATTGGCGCCGCTTGGGCTTCCTTCTAATATTTTATTTTTATTTGCCAAAGCAGCCATTATTTTTTTAACTTCTTCTTCGGAATTTCCGCCGGGAAGATTAATAAGTTTTTTCAGCCGAGCTTCTTCTGGAATTCCTTTAAGCAGTTCTTCAATAGATTCAATGCCTAAAAATTTCAACATTTCTTTTCGGTCTCTGTCGGTGAGCGAAAAGTATTTACTCATTATTTTTCACCTCTTTTTCTTCGTCTATTTGTTTCGGCAGATTTTTCGTAAACGGCAATTTAATAATCTTGGCATTGCTTGTTTTATCTTTATTGGTAATGGATATTTCTATTTCCGGAGGGAGCGGGATATTTATATATCCCATACCGATAATTTGTCCGTCCGGGAGCTTTACGCTGGAACTTACATGGCCGATTTCTTTACTGTCTTTAAGTATGATAGAATTGCCAAAAGGCATTCCGTTTTTTTTAGTAATTATAAATCCAGCGCGGAATTTTTTTATGACTTCTTCTTTTTGCCGCAAAAGGGCCGCTTTGCCGATAAAATTTTCTTTGGAAAAATCAACGTATTTTTCCAGTCCGGCTTCAATCGGCGTGATTTCTTCGTTTAATTCATCTCCGTAAAGAGGCAGGCCGGCTTCCAATCGCAGGCTATCTCTGGCTGCCAATCCGCAGGGTTTGATAATTTTCTCTTCGCAAAGCAAATTCCATAATTTTCTTAAATCATGAAATTTGCATATGCCCGCGTCGTATGTCGGCCCGGAAATTTCAAACCCGTCTTCTCCGGAATATCCCACGCTGGCGATTATGATGTCGTTTATAAAAGCGCAGGTTTTAGGCAGGGGTAATTTGCGAATTTCCAGAAATGGCAGAACAGCTTCTTCCATTGCTTCTTTGGCTTTCGGCCCCTGTAAAGAAAACATTATTTTATCAGTTTTTTCGGCAAGACTGAATTCTGGACCGACAAATGGTTCAAATATTTTATAAACTTTCCGAATATTGGAAGCGTTTACGCAAAGAACAAAATCTTCGTATTTTTTATAAACCATTAAATCTTCTAAAATGCCGCCTTGTTGATTCAGAAAAAAACCGTATTTAATCGTCTTGAACGGCATTTTTTTAACGTCTGCCGTAAAAAAATAATTAA
>CAYTHZ010000005.1:0-1248 GCA_964437745.1 uncultured Candidatus Saccharibacteria bacterium | reverse complement strand
TCCGCTAAGATAAATTAACCCCATATGACCGATGTCAAAAATCCCGCAGGAATTTCTAACCGCAAGATGTTCTTCGCTGGCGTCGGAGTACTGGACGGGCAGATACCACCCGCCAAATTCGGCAAATTTGGAAACATTCATCATTTCTTTCTGGTAATTAAATAACGGCGTTTTTTTTAAATTTTTTTCTGTCATTTTTTCCTCCATCAATTTTCTCAATTTTTAAAATTATTAAAGAAATTAATTCAGCACAACCTTATCATATTTATTAAATTTAGTCAATAAGTATTATTTTTTTTAATTTTTATTATTTTAAATCCGATTAATTAGGAAAGTGGCGTAAAATTCAATAATCACGCCGTTTTTTGTTTATCTTGACGAACGTAATTAGCTACGTTAAAAAGGGTCGGATTAGTTTAAAAGAATGATTTTATGATAAAGTTTTATGACAAATATTGAATTGGTTTTCGGGTTGGGGTTGTGGATATTTTTCATTGCGCGCTGTGTTAAAATAAGAAAGTAAAAAGGCATAGCCAATATTATGGAAAAAATAATTATAAAAAATGAATATGCTGAAACGGAAAAAAATGATTTTAAAGAAGCCGCTATTTTGCAGAATTACATTAATGCCATAAACAGTTTGAGTGAAAAAGAAAGGTTGTATGCCGGTTGCTGGCGGGATATTTACGAATCTTACGACGGCGTGATGCGCTTGATTGCCGGGGAGAATTTGGCTGATGGCGCGAGTAATCAGGAAAATAAAATTAGCGGATTGAAAGAGGGTATGGAGTTTGTAAAAAAAATGGAAGCGGAAAAAGAAATTAGCGGGAAAAGGGCAAAACAAGTAAGGGGTATTGTTTTCGCCTCGCTCAAGCAGTTGGGGAAAATAAACGACAAGATAGAGATTTAAAATGGAGAAGCTTTGAAAAACGTTTGTTAGCGCGGTTAATAATAATTTTAAATTATGGAATATTTTGATTTAATTAAAAATAGAAAATCTATAAAAAAAATTTAAAAAAGACGATGCGCCGGATGATAAAATTGCGCGGATTTTTGGAAGTCGCTAACAGGAAAAACCGAAACGGAAAAAATGAAGAGATTTTGATAAAAAATATTAAATTTACCAGATGATAAAAATTTTAGAATGACAATTTTTTGCGTGAACGGTTGATTGCGGCGCGGTATTATAGATTTGGGTAAAGTCTAAATATGGACACTTAAAATGGGCGATGATATCCTTTTAAGTGT
>CAYTHZ010000004.1:1891-22751 GCA_964437745.1 uncultured Candidatus Saccharibacteria bacterium | reverse complement strand
AAAAAATTGGAAGCAAGTTTAAAACCGGAGAAATTGTTATCGCCGGCGCGGCGGAAAATAATTTAAAAAACCTGCGGGTAGAAATCCCCTTAAGAAGATTTACGGCATTAAGCGGAGTTTCCGGGTCCGGAAAATCTACTCTGGCTCATAATATTCTTTTTAAGGCCTTAAGCAATAAAATTTACAAAACTGATTTTAAAGTCGGAAGACACAACGCTATTTTAGGGACAGAACATTTAGACAGGGTGGTTTTAATTGACCAAATGCCCATTGGCCGCACTCCGCGCTCTAATCCGTCGACTTATGCCGGAATTTTTTCTCCGATTCGCGATTTATTCGCTTTGACTCCCGAATCGCGCCAAAAAGGATATTCTATTTCCCGTTTTAGCTTCAACGTGCCTTCTGTTTCTTCCGGCGGCAAGGGCGGAAGGTGCGAAAAATGCCAGGGCAACGGCCAGCTGGAAATTGAAATGCATTTTATTCCGGCGGTTTATGTCCAATGCGACGTTTGTAAAGGAAAGAGATTTGACAAGGAAACTTTAGAGGTGAAATATAAAGGCAAAAGCATCAGCGATATTTTAAATATGGCAATTAACGAAGCCTCCGGGTTTTTCAAAAATATACCTCATATCAAAGATAAAATAAATGTTTTGGAGGACGTTGGACTTGGTTATTTAACTTTGGGGCAGTCGGCAACTACTTTGTCCGGCGGCGAAGCTCAAAGGATAAAATTAGCCGCGGAGCTTGCCAAGAAACAACACGGACGGAGTTTGTATATTTTAGATGAGCCTACCGTCGGACTGCATTACGAGGATGTTAGAAAATTACTGGAAGTTTTAAGCCGACTGACGGATGCGGGAAACACGGTTTTGGTTATTGAACACAATTTAGATGTTTTAAAATGCGCGGATTGGATTATTGAATTAGGTCCGGAGGGCGGAGAAAGGGGCGGAGAAATCGTGGCCTGCGGCGCTCCGGAAGAAATCGCGCGTAAAAATACCGCCACCGGAGAATATTTGAGGCAGGTTTTAAGGGTTTTGTAATCGCTCGCGCGCCGTTCCGCTAGTCAGTTGGCGGACTGCGCTCGCAAACAAAATTGGCAAATAAAAAAGAGCGGCTTCCCGCTCTTGCTGGATTTTTGCGATTACAGCCGTTCTAGTTCCGGGGCGTAATATCTGGATCTTTTCTTCTGGCCGCAATGAGGACAGCTAAATTTAACTTCGTATTCATAAACGTGATTGTTCAATCTTTCCGCTTTGCCGCCCAGCCATTTTGTTTCATATTCGTAATCCGGCGGCATGGGACCGATTATTTTAACGATTTTACCGCGAAAACGATATGGCTTTTCCGTTATTCCGCAAACGCGCTGCTCTTTATTGCAAACGGAATCGTCTTTTTTAAACAATTTTTTTTCAATGCCTTTTAATTCGCATCTCTTGGCCTTGAGACGGCGATTATAAACCGTTTTGCAAATAATGCAGCGATAGCCGGTTGTCTTAATGAATGTCTTTTCCATTTTTATCCTCCTTGCCAAAATATATTATATATTAGCGAATCCTCGTTGATTTCAATATTTAAATTAACAACAGAATCGTTGATGCGGCGGTTGAATAAGCGCTCCCGGTTTGGTAGTCTGTAAGCCAGAATCGGCGCTTTCAAATCTTCAATATCTTTGGTTCTTATTGATTTTTTATTTCGTCCATTGTTATTTCCTCGCTTAATAAAATTTTTAAGGAGATAATTTAATTTAAGCATAATTTAAAAAAATGTCAATAAAAATTCAAAGGAAAATTAAAAAATTGCCGAAATTGCCGGGAGTATATATTTTCCGCGATAAGGCCGGAAAAATAATTTACATCGGAAAAGCCGCGTCTTTATACGACCGGGTTTATTCGTATTGGCGCAAAGGGCATGATTTTGCCAAAGAACAAATGATTCGGGAAATTTTTCAAATCAGTTATAAAAAAACTCCGAGCGTTATTGAAGCGTTGATTTTGGAGGCGAATTTAGTCAAAAAATACCAACCAAAATATAACAGCCGGCTAAAAGACGATAAATCTTTTTTATATGTCGGCATTACCAAAGAAGACTTTCCGAGAATTATTTTATTGCGCAAAACCGATCTGATTCAACAAAACAATAAAATTTGCGACAATCAGCGCATTAATTCTTGCCTTGATGGCAGGCAGGCGCGCCGATCCGCGATACGCGAAGCTTTTGGCCCGTTTGTTTCCGCGGCCTCTTTAAAGTCTGGTTTGGCGATTATCCGCAGGATTTTTCCTTACAGGAATTGCGACGTTTTGCCGAAAAAAATTTGTCTTTATGGGCAAATTAGGCAGTGCTCGGCTCCTTGCGCGGGGTTAGTCAATAAAAAAGAATATAGAAAAAACATTTCCAATGCAATTTTATTTTTCAAAGGCAAGAAGAATCAAATCGTCAAAAATATGGAAAAAGAAATGAAAAAACTGGTTAAGAGGGAAAAATTTGAAGAAGCGGGATTAACAAAGAAACGACTATTCGCCCTAAATCATATCCGCGACACGGCCTTAATCGTCAATGATGAAGAAATAAAACTACTAAGAAAAATTCCAAATTCCAATAGCAAGATAGAAGGTTATGACATTTCCAATTTAGGCGAAAAAGAGGCGGTTGGCTCAATGGTTGTTTTTAAAAATAAAAAGCCGCAAAAAAGCGGTTATAGAAAATTCAAAATAAAGACAATTAAGGGCGTTAATGATGTTGCCGCGATGAAGGAAATTTTGCGGCGGCGCCTGAAACGCAAAGAATGGCCTTTTCCGGACTTGATTTTAATAGACGGAGGCAGGGCGCATGTTGGCGCCGCGGAAAAAATTTTAGCTGAAAATAATTTAAAAATTCCGGCAATAGGCATAGCCAAAGGATTTAAAAGAAAACAAAATCGGTTTGTTGTCGGCGGATATGGCTATTTGCGATCGCCGGAGACGGTATTGGGTTTAAAGAAATTTGTAAAAGAAAATAATTTATTATTGAAACAAGTCCGCGATGAAGCGCACAGATTTGCCATAAAATATCTACGTTCTAAAATGATTTTAAAATTAAAATAATAAGAGCTCCGCGCCATAAGCGCTATAAACAAGAGCTCTTTTTTTGTTTTAATTTTATAAATACCTCTCGTTGTGATATTTTGAGATCTACCCCAAAGAATTTTTATTATGAAGAAATTTTATATTGTTTAATGCCGGACTTGTTTATTTTATAAATAACGTCGTTTTTCAGGAAAATGTCCTCGCCGTTTTTAATGTCTAAAAAATCCGCTTGATTTATTTTATCTCTCGCGTCAATTTCAACGAGGCTTAATTTATCGCCGGTTTTAATCCAAAGATGGTTGGAGCTTGAATGCCAAAAAAAGTCTTTTAAGCCTGGATATTTGCCCAAAGAATCAATATCGCCAATTTTCTTGAAAAAATCGTCATAAAAATCAACCAGATAGATTATTTTTAAATCATTGTTTTCCCAAATGGCCAGCTTTTTATTGTCCGGAGAAAAAAATATTTTTTTAACTCCGGAATGCATGGGTTTTAACAGCTTATTTTGATTTTTGTCTAAAATATAAAGCGCCCCGGTTTTTTCGGAAACGACGGCAAAGAAATGGTGGTTGCCGGAAATAGACAATTCTTTTTTTAAACCTAATTTTTCGGCCGGAAAAAATTCCGAGCTAGTGGAATATAAAATGTTTAAGTTTTTGGAAATCAGATTAAAGCCGTAAAATTTTCCTTCGGCGTCAATCCAATAAATATTGTCGCTGTTTATCGTTAAGTTTTGGCTGTTTGCCGGCAAATCTGTTAATTTAGAAACATCTTTTTTGCCTAAATTAAGCAAATAAAAAGCCTCTGTGTCGTTATTGTTTGCCGCCGCTGACTTTTCATTTGCGGCGGCGGAACCTGCCGAAGATGTTGATTGGCCGGCTGGATACGACACTTTTATCAAAAAAGAATTTTCTAAAAACGGATGGAAAAAAATGTCGCGGGTTTTTATCGTCTGCGCCTTTTTCGCGCCCAATGATGAAGCAAGTATTCTAGAAAATTCTTTTTTAATGTTTAAAAGCCGGCTGTTTTCCGAGTCGGTGTTTATAATATAGTCGGATATCATTATTGATTTCAAATTAGGCGACCATTTTATTCCATAAGAATTTCCGCCGGATATTTTTTTCCATTCGGTTTCAGCGGCTTGATAGAGCAGCTTTAGGTCGTTATTTTCCGGGTTGAATATGAAAAGATTCGTTTCTTTTTCCCGGTCAAATTCCATTAAGGCGCTGTCAAGGCGAGGGCCGTAAAAAATATTTTTGGGATTGAAAGGAAAATTAAACGTTTCGTTCGGCTGAGGATTTTTTGGCAGTAAAATTATATGCGTGGCTTGCGTTACAAACAGCGGCAACACCTCTAATTTTTTGGACCATTTTGAAAAATTTTCTTTTACAACTTCAATATCGTATTTTTTATGTGAAAGATTGGCAAAAAGCGTTCCTTTGTAAAAAATAAGGCCGCTTTTGGATTTATGCGGTTTTCGGTTAATGATAATTGAGGCGTCCGATGGCTGGCTTTTAATATAAATTCCTCCGGTTTTTTCCAAAGAAAAATCAGCAATATTAAAACGCCATCCGGCGGCGTGTAAAACAGCGCTAAAAGCCGTTATGATGAAAATTGCGGCAAGAATCCAGAAAATGACGCGGCGTTTTTTAAGGCTCATAAAGATCTTGCTAATTTAGAATTTAGAATATAGAATATAGAATATAGGAAATTAATTAAGCCAAACAGGCTCTTTATTTGGTTTTTATTATGGCGCATTTTTTGGTAAACGGTAAAAGAAAATTGTCCGGAGAAATTAAAGTGTCGGGAGCTAAAAACGCTAGCCTGCCTATTTTAGCCGCCTGCCTTTTAACGGAGAAGCCCTGTATCATTAAAAATATCCCGCAAATCGCCGATGTTTTGCGCTTAATAGAAATGATAGAAAAACTGGGCGCAAAAGTCAATTGGCTGGGTCCAAAGATCGTAAAAATAGAGGCCAGAAATATTAATCCTAAAAATCTTGATTACAAGCTGTTTTCCGAACTTCGGGCGTCTATATTGCTTATCGGCCCTCTTCTTTCCCGTTTTAAAAATGTGGCCATCCGCCATCCCGGGGGATGTAAAATAGGCGCGAGATCCATTGCTCCTCATCTTGAGGCTTTTAAGAATTTCGGGATTAAAATAATTCCGTCGGGCCGCGGATATGTTTTGAATTCTTCTTTAACGCATTCGGCCAAGATTGTGATGAAAGAATTTTCTGTTACTGCCACGGAAAATGTTTTAATGGCGGCCGCCGTGATTTCCAAAGAGAGCGTAATTCATAATGCCGCCGCCGAACCTTATGTGCAAGAACTGGGATATTTTTTGGAAAAAATGGGAGTAAGGATAAAAGGATTGGGAACTCATTCAATTTCTGTCGTGGGAAATAAAAATCTTAAAGGCGCCGAATGGGAGATAATGCCCGATCCGATAGAAATGGGAACTTTTGCCGCCATGGCTTCCGCGCTGGGTTCAGAAATTTTAATAAAAAATTTCGTTCCGGAATTTTTAAAAACAGAATTGGAAAAGCTAAAAGATGCCGGGGTTGATTTCAGGATAGGCAAGCCTTATCGGTCTCAAACAACATGGTATCAAAAAACCGATTTATTGATTAAAAAAACAAACGACAAGCCGTTAAACGCTCTTTCTAAAATTCATAATATGCCGTATCCGGGCTTTGCCGCGGACCTTTTGCCTATATTCGCCTGCTTGATGACTCAGGCAAAAGGCGATACGTTGATTCACGATTGGATGTACGAAGGCAGGCTGCGCTACGCGGAAGAATTAAAAAAAATGGGCGCCAAAGCTGTGATCTTGGATCCGCACAGAGTTTTGATTTCCGGGCCGACTCCGCTTTATGGCGCTGAAATTACGGGATTTGATTTGCGCGCCGGCGCCACTTTGATTATCGCGGCTTTGGTAGCCAAAGGCCAGTCAAAAATTCACGGCGCCGAACAAGTTGACAGAGGTTATGAAAACATAGAAGTCCGTTTGCAAAAATTGGGAGCGGATATAAAAAGAATAAATAGTGTTTAGTATATAGTATTTAGCATTTGGTATTATAAATGAAACGTGAATCATGGATGAAAAGATTATAAACCAATTTCTGAAAACATTTCCGAAGCCGAAAAACAAGAGTTGTCTTCAAAGCTATCTCAATATCAAAGAGAAATGCAAAAATTCGCGCAATTTTTAAAAGAGAAATATTTTAACTCATAAATTTTTATGTTTACTTTCAAAATAGGCATAGATCTCGGCACGACCAATACTTTGGTATTCGTGCCGAAAAAAGGGATTATTATAAACGAGCCTTCAATCGTGGCGATTTCCACTTTGGACAACCGCGTAATTGCCGTAGGCAAAGAAGCTAAAGAAATGATAGGCCGTACGCCGGAAGACATCAAGGCTCTGCGTCCGTTAAAAGATGGCGTGGTGGCGGAATATTATGTTACTCAGTCAATGCTGAAATATTTTATTTCTAAAGCGTCTTCCCGATTGCAGATTTTTAAGCCGGACGTGATTGTTTCCGTGCCGGCGGGCATTACCTCTACTGAAAGAAGGGCGGTGGTAAACGCGGCTTTGAAAGCAGGCGCAAAAAACGCCTTTGTGGCAAAAGAGCCGATTTTAGCGGCAGTGGGAGCCGGGATTCCCATTAATTCCGCTTCGGGTAATATGATTGTCAATATCGGCGGCGGCACATCGGAAATTGCGGTTATTTCTTTGGGCGGAATAGTTTCCTGGGCGTCTTTAAGGGTTGCCGGAAATAAATTTGACGCAGCCATCGCTGAATTTTTAAAAAGAAAATACAATTTGGCGATCGGCGAACAGATGGCGGAAAAAATAAAAATAGAAATCGGCGCGGCTATGCCTTTAAAAAATAAATTGGAAATGGAAGTGCGGGGCAGGGATTTGATTTCCGGTCTGCCTAAGAGCATTATTTTAAACAGCAACGAAATCGCGGAGGCGCTGGTTTCGGAATTAAATGAAATTGTTTCGGTGATTAAATCGGTGTTTAATGAAACTCCGCCGGAATTGGCGGCGGATGTTATGGAAAAAGGAGTGGTGCTTTCCGGAGGCGGAGCGCTTTTGCGCGGCATAGATAATTTTATTGAAAAAATAATCGGAGTGCCGGTTTACGTGGCCGAAGAGCCGCTGTTTTGCGTTGCCAAAGGAACCGGCATTATTTTAAACCATTTAGACGTGTATAAAAGGGCTATTTTGTCTAAACATTAAATAAAAGTTTGTAAGTTTTAAGTTAATAAGTTTATAAGCTTTGTCGCGCCTTAGCTTATAAACATAAAAACTTATTAACTTATCAACCAAAATTTTTATCGTTTTTGAGGGCATAGACGGTTCGGGGAAATCAACTCAGTTAAAGCTTTTGGCTAATTGGCTTAAAGAAAAAAGCGTTAAATTTGAGGTTATTGATTTTCCCCAGTATGGCCAAAAATCAGCCGGGCTTATTGAAGATTACTTGGTCGGCAAATATGGAAGCGCGGAAGAAGTCGGGCCTTATCGGGCCTCTATTTTTTACGCTTGCGACAGGTATGCCGCCAGTTTTAAAATAAGGAAATGGATGAATGAAGGGAAAACCGTTATTAGCGATCGTTATGTCGGTTCTAATATCGGTCATCAGGGCGGAAAAATAAAGAATTCCGGAGAAAGAAAGACATTTTTAAAATGGCTTTATAATTTGGAATATAATATTTTTGGCATACCAAAGCCGGATATCACTATTTTTTTAAAAACTTCTCCTGAAATATCGCTGCGGTTATCCGGCAAAATAACCGATAAAAACAAAAAAGCCAAAAAGAAAATTTATCTTGGATCTAAAAAACAAGATATTCATGAAAAAAATACCCAGCATTTGAAAAATGCCATCCGCGCCTATGCCGAAGAGGCAAAATTAAGGCCCGAAGAGCACAAGGTCATTAATTGTTTAAAAAACGGTAAAATGCTGGCTCCGGAAATAATCCATCAAAAAATTTGGCAAATTGTAAAAAATAGGATAAAATGCTAAAAAGGTCGGAAAATTAATATTTTTTTATAACGCGAAAATTTTAATTATGAATAAAATTTTAAGTTATGCTATTATTATCACGGCCGGAATCGTTGTTTTCGGAATTATAAACGCCTGGGCGATAACCGGGCAATCGTTTCAACCGCAAACAACGCAGCAATACGATGTTGCGAAAGATTACAAAACGGTTCAGTTGCCGCAGACGGCTGCCGCGGCGACCAAATTTGTTAGCGGCGACATAAGAGAATTTAAAATGCCCTCTGTGGAAGAACATAAAAATATTCAAGATTCTCTTTTTATCAACCCGGATGGGCAGGCAAAAATTACAAGAGGGAAAATAGCGGCCATTAGTCCCAATGGCGCGATATTGGATATAAAAATTTGGGGATTGATATTGAAAGCGGATATAGCAAATACTATGTATTTGGGAAGAAATTGTCCTCTTGCCGAATATCCTCTTTGCCCGCCATGCAAGTGCGAGCCCGGAGCGTTGGAAAATTTGGGATCAAAACCGGAATGCGTTTGCAAACCTTGTCCCGTTTTGCCGCCTCCTTGTAAATCGGAAATTGAAAAATTCAATGTTGGCGACTTGGTGAATTTAATGGGAAGAGTTGCGGATAAAAATGTTTCTCCGCCGATAATCAAAGCCTATTATATAAAAAATATCAGCGGAACTGAACAGGAGATAAATCAGATTATTGAGCAAATCCAAAAATTGACGGAAAAATTAAAAGAATTGCAAAGACAGGCGGGATTAATGTCTTCGCTTGGTCCGCCCATTCCTGCCGCTGTTGTTGCCCCTGCTCCGATTATAGCCCCTGCTCCGGTTGAGGTTAGCCAATAA
This sequence comes from uncultured Candidatus Saccharibacteria bacterium, assembly GCA_964437745.1. Lineage (GTDB taxonomy): Bacteria > Patescibacteriota > Minisyncoccia > UBA6257 > CAYTHZ01 > CAYTHZ01. The sequence goes on along the minus strand of CAYTHZ010000004.1, from coordinate 13,804 downwards.
TATTTACGAATTAGAACTAATAAAGCCCCGGCTTCAATCCAGGGCTTTGTTATATATAGACCTCTTGCGTTGCGAAACCACATTTTTTTAATTTACTCGCCCATAGAGACGATCGTCTCAATGGGCGAGTAATCGGATTAATTGCGGTTTTTGATTTTTCCTTTTAATGCCGCAATTGCGGTCAGTTAAGGGAAGATCGTTTTTAATAAAATTTAATAAAAAGGCGTTTAATTTTACCAACCGATTTTTTCCTTAAAGATATTTCGCAAGAGGGCTTGCTTATATTTTCATCAATATTTTTTCCGGTCCTATGGCCGCTATGTTTATTTTTTCTTTGAGAAAAATTTGTTTGGCGAGCTTTTGGATATCCGAAGCCGATACCTTGTTAAATTTTTTGAAAATTTCTTCGGGAGACAGGGTTTTTTTAAGCATTATTTCTTGGCCCGAAAAAAAGCTTGCCAATTCATCCGATGTTTCAATATTTAAGGCCAGTTGACCCCTTATTCTTTTTTTGGCTATTTTTAGTTCTTCTTCGGATACCGGTTTGTTTGCGATATTTAGACATTCTTGCCAGACGGCGCTCAGCGCCGCGTTTATTTTTTCGTTTTTTACTCCTGCGGCCGCGGCGAAAATTCCGTGATCGGACAAAAGCATTGTTTCAGCGTAAACATAATAAGCCAACCCCATTTTTTCCCTGATTTTTTGGAAAAGCCGCGAGGACATTCCGCCTCCCAAAATAGTGGTTAAAATTTCCAAAACATATTTTCTTTCATCAAAAATATTAAGACATTCAAATCCTAAAATGAAATGAGTTTGATCTGATTTTTTGAATAAAGCTTGGATTGACGGGCGGTTTTGTTTTTTGAGAACCGTTTTAGTTTTTAAAATGACAGGCTGTTTTTTTAGCTTGCCGAAAAATTTTTCAATTTCTTTTTTAATTTTTTTTTCGTTGAAATTGCCGGCAACGGCGATGATGGTGTTGGCGGGATGGTAAAATCTTTTCCTAAATTCCAGAAAATCTTTTTTGATCAATTTCTTGATTGCTTCTGGGTTTCCGGCGGTGTTTCGGCCTGCGGGCTGGTCTTTATATAATAATTCTAAAAACATATCCCAGACATGTTGGCGCGGCTCGTCGCGGTACATATTTATTTCTTCAATAATAACGCCTTTTTCTTTTTCTATCTCTTCTTCGGGCAGGGCGGAATTCAAATAAATATCTGAAATGATGTTAAAAATTTTGCCGACATTGGCGCCAGTGGATTTCGCGAAATACCCCGTATATTCTTTTGAGGTAAAAGCGTTGTATTCAGCCCCAAGAGCGTCAAATTCTTTGGCGATAGAGAGCTTGTCGGGCCGGCGCTCGGTGCCTTTAAAACACATATGCTCGCAGAAATGGGAAATGCCGTTTATTTTTTTATTCTCATATTCCGACCCTACTTTTACTAAAACTAAAACCGTGGCCGACTCGGTGTTTTTTTGGGGAATCAAAAGAACTTTAAGGCCGTTGGCAAGCCGGAGTTTTTTAATTTTTTTCATTTTGGTTATAATAATTTTTAAACTAAATTTCTAATTCCTCTCTTTTTTCTTTGGTAAACTTTGCCCAAGATTCAAGACCGCCGACAATAACTTGGAACGGCGCTTCTATTAAGAAGTCTAAAATTATCGTAAATATATTGAATTTTGGCAGTTTTTTAGTAAGCCATTTGCCGATGTTTACAACCGGCAAAGCGAAAAAATCTAAAAGCAAGGCGAGAAAACTTTCCGGTTGCGATGTTACAAACATTTCTTGTATGGATTTTCGGCTGCGCCAGCCAAGAAAGCTGACTAAGCTTAAAAAGAAGCAAAATAGGGCTATGCTTACGATATTGAAGCCTAATTTAATTAAGCCGATAATTAAAAAGAAGAATATAAAGAGAGAGATAAAAGCGTAAACGATGTTTAATGTTGTGTTTGCAAGAGGGCTGCGCCGGGATATTATTTGGGGCTTGAATATTTCTTTTGGCAAATCAGGGTTTAATAATTCTTTGACGCCTCTGATTATTGAATTTGTATTTTCCGGTCCGGGAATTTTAATGCTTGCCGCGATTATTTTCAAAAGAATCGGATGGAATACTATATTTATCACCAAAGAAAGGTGATTTACTTTTTTTAATATATACAATCCATAGGGAAATTCCAAGACTAAGGCTAAGATAGTTTTTGTAAGGAGCAAAAAAATTATGCTTTTTCTGGTTGCTTTTTTCAGCCGCATCTTGGCTTCAAAATATCTTCTGTCGCATATTCTTCCAACGACTTTATTTAAATATCCCTCGTTTTCTATTTTTAGAAATATTGCTTTTTGAATTTCCGCGATATCCGCAAGAAGCCGGGGTTTGTCGGCGCCTTTATTTGTTTCGGCGGCGCTGGAAAGAGGAGTTTCTGCTTGATCGTCCTGGGAGGAAAGCATCACCGCTTCTCTGACAAAGTCGGTTAAAAGCCAAAAAACCGGGGCGAATTTTTTGATATGGCGGGAGAATTTTATGTTTAATTTGTTTTGTATTTCTTTTTCTATTACTGTTGAAAGGCCGTAGATATTTTTGGTTAGGTATTTTATCGCTTCGGGGCTTAAAACATCAAATCCTTGGCAGTGGGCGTTTAAAAGCCTTAATCTCATCAAAGATTCATCGGCTTTAATGATTGTTTTTAAAATTGCGATATAAAGCTGGGTTTTAGATTCAACTTCGGAAACGCCGCTTATCTTGACAATCGGCGACAATTCATTAAAAGCGATTCCTGTGATTATTTTTTCCTGAATCAGTTGTTCAGGATTTAATTCTTCTTCAATATCAACTGATGCGACGCTAATTACCCAATTTTGCAAAGATTGTTTTTCTTCGGAAGCGCTGTCAACTCCTTTGATAATTTGGATGTATTTTCCGATAATTTTTTCAAATTCTTCCACTCGCGATTCCGGCAGGGCGTCGTTGGACAAATATCCGCCTCTTATTAATTCTAAAAGCAGCTCCTTCCCCATCGCTTGGCGGCCGGCATTTTCAAAAATTATTAGCCGTTTAAGTATTCGTTCTATGGCATTTCGGCGAATTAAATGTTCTTCTTTTAGGTCCACGGCGTTTCGCAGAGCTTCGTAAAAACGGGAGAGCCGGCTGATTGCTTCGTGCGTATGCAAATACGAAACCGAATTGTCTTTGGTTTTGGCTAATTTTTGTCCGATGAAAAAGTTTACAAGCTCAATTATGGGCTGATTCATTATTATTAGATTTTCGCCGATAGATAATTATTTAGTTCTTCTATTTTTATTCTTTCCTGCTTTGTGGTGTCGCGGTCGCGGATTGTAACATCGTTTTTATCCAAGCTTTCAAAATCAATTGTAACGCAATAAGGAGTGCCGATTTCGTCTTGCGAATAATATCTTTTGCCGACATTGCCTCTGTCGTCCCAGGCGACGCTAAACAACGTTTGATGTTTGAGCATTAAATAAACTTCGCGGGCTTTTTCAACCAATTGAGGTTTGTTGGCCAAAAGCGGAAAAACAGCGGCTTTATAAGGGGCAATTTTAGGATTTAGTTTTAAAACTACGCGGCCTTCTTCTTCGGAATAGGCGTCTATTAAGAGAAATAAAAACGTTCGGTCTACTCCGCCGGATGTTTCCACAATCCAGGGAATAAATTCTTCTTTTGTTTCCGCATCAAAGTATTTTAAATTTTGTCCGGAAAATTTTTCGTGTCCCGAAAGGTCAAAGTCCCCGCGCCAATGGATGCCCTCCATTTCTTTATTGCCGAAAGGAGATTTAATATATTCAATATCAAAAGCTTTTTTGGCGTAATGCGCCAGTTTTTTGTGTTCGTAAAATCCGAGATTTTCGGGGTGAGTGAAAATCTCTTGATACCAATTCATTCTTTCTTGCTTCCAGTATTCAAACCACTTTTCCATTTCCAAAGGGTGGTTAAACCATTGAAGGTCCCATTGTTCAAATTCCCGCTGGCGGTAAAGAAAATTTCCAGGAGTTACTTCATTGCGGAAGGCCTTTCCTATTTGGCAAACACCAAAAGGAATTTTCAGACGGCTGCTGTCCAAAACGTTTTTATAATTTAAGTAAATAGTTTGGCAGGCTTCGCCTCTTAAATATGCCGGCATTTTTTCGCCCTCTATTACTCCGAGTTGCGTTGGCGTTAAAATATTAAAATTTTTCGGCTCGGTTAATTCTCCGCCGCAGGCGGGGCAAATTAATGATTCCAGGTCGTCGGCTTTATATCGCTTATGGCATTTTTTACATTCTGAAAGAGGGTCGGAAAAACTTTTAACATGCCCGCTGGCTTCCCAGACTTTAGGATGAGTGATAATCGCGCCGTCTATGCCGACAATATTTTCGTGTTGTCCAGTCATCCATCGCCACCATAGCTGTTTTAAGTTGTTTTTCATTTCCACTCCCAGTGGCCCAAAATCATAAAATCCCTGCAAGCCGCCATAGATTTCCGATCCGGGATAAATAAAACCGCGCCTTTTACACAATGATACAATTTTTTCCATTAAGCCCATAATTATGGTTGTTGTTTTATGCTTGATCCTAAATATTAATCAATTACAAAACACCTTTTATTGATATGATGATAAGAAATTTCCAATTTTTAATTTCGAATCAATTTTAAATAAATGAATTTTAAAACAAGTTTCGAATTTCAAAATTCTGATTTGATTTAAAATTCAAAATTAGAAATTTAAAATTTGGTATGGAAATTGTAAATTAAAAATAAATTCCAAATTCCAAATTTTAAATTTTAAATTCTAAACTTCTGCTTTCTAAGGCAATACGCTTCCGTCTTTTACTTTTGGGTCTTGGAGGGGCAAATCATAGTTCTTTATTTGCCAGCATTGCCAATTTAAATCAGAGTCGGTAAATTCGTCTTTGGCTTTTAAATCGGTTTCTCCAAACAAGATTAAAGATTTCCCGGCTCCGTAAATAGAGGGCGTGGCGGCTATCTGAAAAATAGCCTCCGGCGCCGCGTCTAAAATTCCGGAAAGAGCCGGCAATTTGCTTATTTCCCATTTTATTATTTTTGTTCGTTCGTCATATGACGGCTGAAACTCGGTATTAAGGGTTTTTACCACTCCCGTCCACTGTATTCCTTCGGGAAGCCCGCTTTTCACGGATATGTCTTTGGCATTTGTAGAATAATTTTTTATTTTCCAGCGGATTGTCAGGTTTGTGGTTTGCCCGGCTTTAAATGGCATTGGGCCTTTATTGATTATATTTGAAGCGGCGTCGTAAAATAATGCTTTGCATTCAACGACGGCTTGGCCTTTTATTTTGGTTGTAATTTCCGCAGAACTTTTTAATTCCGGCGCGTCTACATAGGGCGGTACGCTTTTGGTTTGTATTTCCGCCGCTATTTTAATAAAGAAATTTTTGTCTTGCGCCGAGCGGCCGGGGTATTCCTTTTTTGTTTTAAATTTTATTTCAACGGATTTTTTTTCATTCGGCTTGATTACTCCAAGCGCCGGAATATTATAAGAGTGAAACGAAACGGCATTGTCTTTGAAGTCAAAATAACCAGAAGTATTTATGGTGGAAAAATCAATCATCTGTCCTTCTAATTTCGCTTTTATAATAACGTCTTTCAGCCCGATATTGGTTTTATTTTGATATTCAATTTTATATATTAAATCATCGTCAAGCTTGCTTATGTAATTTTCCGAAAGCTGGGGCGTCAGATGATTTACAGAGATTGAAAGCGGAATCAAAGACGGCGAAATGCTGACAATTCCGTCTTTGCGGCTTATTATAAAATCGTTTCCGCCGTAAGCAGCCGCCGATTTTAATTCAAATTTATAAATATTTCTTTCCTTGCCGGATATGGAGCCGCGGAAAGTTATTTTTCTGGTTTCCGAGGGAGATAATTCTTTTATTTCCCATAAATCGTTTTTGGAAAACGGAGCCGGGTTTGCTTCAATGAAATCAAATTCCAAAGGATAGGATATTTTTAATAAAATATTTTTTTGGGGAATATTGGAATTGTTTCTTAATGTCATTTCTCCGCCGAAAGGAACCTTGTTAAGCGATTCTTTGGGCAGGGATATGTCAACTGAAACAATGGGCCCTGAAATAGAAATTTCTTTCTCCGCAATTTTGCTTATTCGCCGATTGAAATTAGACGGCTCATAGAAAAAATAGGCCTTGAAATGTTTAACGGTTTTTGGATCGCCAAATATTGCCAATGGAAAAATATTTTGCCCCCTTCCTTCTTTGCCTATGTCTTCAAGGGGCGCTTCTACAATTCTTTTCATTGTCGCGGAATCTAAATATACGGCGTCTTCGGGGAGTTCCAGCGAAATTTTAGCGTTTTTTAAAACCACGGCCGAGTCATTTTGGTAAGTTATTTTTAAGTCAAATTTTTCTCCGGCCATTATTTCATTGGGCGCTTCAATGTTGATTATGACTCCTTGGGCGCTGAAATATCTTTGGTAAATGAATATTACTCCTGCTCCTAAAATTAAAATAACAGCGGCCGCCAACATGAATTTCCATAGAATTTTTTTTGATTCGGGAAAAGGGGGAACTTCGGTTGTCAGTTTTTCCGATGCTTTGATGCTTTCGGCTTCAAATTCGGCGAATTGGGGGCCTTTGATTTCCGGAGGCGGTTTTTCTTTCGGTTTGGCTTCGTCGTCTTTTTTATAAAGTTTTTTTTCTAATTCATCTAATGATGACGGCATATTTTTTTATTGCTTATTAACGAGTCAGCGGGTTTGTGGGTTGATTTTAAATCGTTAACCCGTTAACTGCCGAATATAATTTTTTAGCCATTTTTCTGCTTCTTTAATATCTACTATTTTACCATTTTTAAAACATTCTTCCATTGCTTTGTTTTTTGCATGTGAAAAATCAGGCTCGTACCCTAAAATTTTTATAAGTTTTATTTGGAATAACGCGCGAATATATTTTGCCAAATTAGGATTTTGTTCTGTTTTTAACAAGGCGGATTTTAAATTTATAAAAAGAGGCGGCTCTTTTAAGGGGTGGCTTATTAGTTTATCCGTAAGTTGGCAAATAAAGATTGCGCTTTCCAACGCCTCAAGATTTTTTTTAACATTGAAGAATCCGTCAATTACGGATGCGCCGGCAAGGCGATTGATTTTACCCGCCGCTATTTCCAGGTTGTTTAAGGACGGGGGCTGCAGGAGGCCTTTTAGTTTAGAGTTGATTTTTCTTAATCCTTTAGCCAGACATTCTATCTTCCCATAATTTTTTGTGTACGCCGAAATAACGGCATCGGCTTCTCCCGATTCTTTCTGCGATAAAATAATTCCTTGGGTTTTGAAATATTGAGTCAATCGACTACAACTTACAGACTACAGAACACCGCTTTTTAATAGATTTTGAGCGCAAGCTGTGGTCCGTAGTCTAATGTATCCAGTGCTTTCCTTTTATTTTTAAATCTTCTTCTTCTTTTTTTTCCTCTATTTTTTCTCTGGCTTTGGTTCTTAAAGCTTCCAAATTTTCTTCGTTTAGTTGCCGGACTCTCTTGGTTAAATATTCTTTATTGTTTATTCCCGGGTTTTCTATGGCTTCCGCCAAAAGAACGTCTAATATAGCTCCGATTTTTGGTCCGGGCTCAATTTTTAAAATATCTATTATGTCGTTGCCGTTGATTTTTAGCATTTTTGCGGAAATCGGATCTTGAGAAACTTTCTCAATCAAATATTCCAATTTTCGCAGGCGATATGGCCGCGCTTTGGGCGTGCGCGTTTTCAATCCTTCTTCCTGGATTTTCATTCCCAACCGGTCGGAAATCCGCAGATTTATCAGGTCCGGAATGTTTTCTTTGCCCGCCCGGACAATTAGCCGGCGAACCCCGGCCTCGGTTATTTTGTCGGGGTCGGACAAGAACATATGGTTTTTTACCAGAAGAATTATTTTTTCGCCTTCTTTATTGGGAAATTTCAGCCGGTTGAGAATTTTGGCGGCGATTTTGGCTCCAATAAAGTCGTGGTTATAAAAAGTGGCGTCCGGGCCTTCTCCTTCTTTTGTCTGCGGCTTGGCAATATCGTGAAGCAGGGCGGCGATTCTTACTTCCGGCCCGAAATTCTGCTCGGCCGCCGCTTTAAGGGCGAAAAGCGAATGTTCATAAATGTCGTATAAATGGTATTTGTTTTGCGAAACTCCGCAGCCCAATTCTAACTCCGGAATTATAAATTTCAAAAGCCCCAGTTTTCTTAAAATTTCAATTCCTAAGGCCGGCGACCGCGAGTTTATTATTTTAATAAATTCATCCCTGATTCTTTCTTTGGCGATTGCTTCTAAAAGAAAAGCTTTTTTTAAAATTGCTTTGGCGGTTTCTTCTTCTGTTTGGAAATTTAATTCCGCCGCGAAACGCGCCGCCCTTATCATCCTTAAAGCGTCTTCATTGAACCTTTCGTTTGGGTTTCCCACTGCCCTGATTATTTTATTCTTTAAATCTTTCTGCCCGCCGAACAAATCAATAACTTTATAACTTTTAACTTTTGAACTTTCAACTTTTATTGCCATTGCGTTTATCGTGAAATCTCTTCTCTTTAGGTCTTCTTCAATTGTTTTGGCAAACTTTACTTCGTCAGGATGCCTTTTGTCGGTGTATTTTGCTTCGGTCCTAAATGTCGTAATTTCCACGAGGTCCAATCCCCGCTTTGCCGGCAGGCAGGCGCGCTTATCCGCTTCAATATCGGAGCTTATCTCCGGTTTGAGTTTAACCGCCACTGTTCCAAAAACATTTTCGTAAAAACTGTCGGGAAATATTTTTTGGATTTCTTCGGGCTTGGCGTCGGTTGTTATATCCCAGTCTTTCGGAGTTCTTTTAATTAAAACATCGCGGACGCATCCGCCGACAATATACGCTTTAAATCCGTCCCCTTCTAATTTTTCTATGATTTCTAAAACCGGCTTGGGAATTTCCATATTTTCTAGCTGTTTTTCCTTTAAGCCCATTTCAAAAACACATTTATTCTTCATTGAATGTTTTTTTATAATTTTTCATCAAATTCATTTCTTTGACGGTTTGCTTTAAGTTTAAAAGGGCTTCTTTCGCCGAATTAACGTCTCCGGCCAACAGCGCGTCTTTAATATTTTTCGCTTCTTCTTCGTATATTCCCGCCATTTGCCGGGCAGCCTCTTTTATTTTTTCGGATTTATTTTGCGAATCTTCTTCAATCCTTTTTTTAATAATCGCCAGCGCATTTTCTATTTCTTGAAATAATAGGGGTAAATTTTCAATTGCTTCTTTATTTTTCATAATGTAAAATACCAAATATAATACTATATGCTATATACCATATACCATATACTATATACTATATTTATAATAATTTACAACCCAAAATTTAGACATTGGAGCCGCGAAGGCGGATTATTCCAAATTCCAAATTTCAAATTCTAAATTCCAAATTCTGATTTATTTAGGCATTGACCCCGGCACTTCAAGAGTCGGCTGGGGGATAATAGAAAAGTTAAAAACCGAAAATGAAAAATTAAAAGCTATTGATTATGGCTGTTTTGAGATGGCGAAATTTTTGCATATCAGCAAATTGTTATATATATCGGAACAGATAGACAATTTGATTAAAAAATATAAGCCGGATATTTTATCAATAGAAAAATTGTTTTTTGCCAAAAATACGAAAACCGCTTTGTCCGTGTCCGAAGCCCGGGGAGTTATTTTGCTTTTAGCCGCCAAAAACAGCCTTAAAATAGCGGAATTCACGCCTTTGGAGGTAAAAATCGCCTTAACGAGCTATGGCAGGGCGGAAAAAAAACATGTGGGGCAGATGGTAAAATTAACGCTGGGATTAAAAGAAATTCCCCAACCCGATGATATTACGGACGCTTTGGCAATAGCTATATGCGCCGCTTCCGTGAAAACTTTCCCAAATACCAAATACTAAATACTAAATGCTAAAATGTAATATTATTCATAAGCCATCGTTTTATTTTAATGACAAAGAGCGGCGCGCGATTTATCCACATTTTCCCATTGCTTGACATCAGCGCTGATTGTATAATACATTTAAGAGAATAATATTTTAAAGCAAATTTCCGCCGCGAATTGTCATTCGTGATTTTTCTTGTATTTTGCTTTGCGGCGTTTGAAGATTAAAACTTGGGACTTTTTGCTTAATAAAAGTTTTAAGTAATAGTTTTCAAGATAAATACACCAAAGGTCGATTCGCGCTTGGTTTTTAAAAAATGTTTCAAATTTTTTAAATCAAAGCGCGTTAAAAATATAAAAAGTCGTAAATAAATATATATTTGCAATTTACAAGTTTGTTACCCGCCTAGGCGAACAAACTTATAAAATTGCTGTTTTGTAAAAAATGAGTAAAAAAATTATTTCTGTTGCGTTAGCAATTGCTTTCGTTTTGGGAACGATGGGCCCTGCCTCCGCTCAGACCGCCGCTGATTTGCAGGCGCAAATTGACGCCTTGTTAAAACAAATCGCGGATCTTCAAGCGCAGCTGGGACAGCCCCAGGCTCCCGCCGGAACTTGCCATGAGTTCAAGGTTAACTTGAGGCTCGGCAGCCGCGGCGTTGACGTTGAAGAATTGCAAAAAGTTCTCGTTGCCGATGGTTATTTGAATTTAGCGGCCGCTGGTTTAACCGCTCCCACTCGGCATTTTGGACCTTTGACCAGAGCCGCTGTCATTAAATATCAGGTTGGCAAGGGAATCGTTGCTGTTGGCACCGGACATGTCGGTCCTTTAACCCGCGCTGAATTAAACAAATGCGTTGTTATTCCGACCCCCTCTCCAACTCCAACTCCAAGCCCCACTCCCACTCCAACCCCCAGCCCGGAGGCACAAGCATTATCCGCTGTTTTAGCATCGGATAATCCGACGGGAACCACTTTGCCGAAAAACGCCAACAACGTTGATCTTTTGAAAGTTAAAATTTCCGGCGGAGCCGCTGACGGCGCTATTACCGGAATGAAATTCAAGAGATTCGGCGCTGGCGCTGTCGGCGATTGGACAGCTTTATACCTTTATGCCGACGGTGTTCGCTTGGTTGCCACCGGCAGAACCATTAGCTCCGACACTCACGAAGTTGAGTTTCCGGTGATTAATTTAGCGGTTCCTGCCAAAAAAGATGTAATGGTAACTCTTCGCGGCACCTTGTCTGATCCCGGAACTGCCGGCGGACAGCATTATTTTGGCTTGACTGGCGTTACCTCCGCAGCCGCTGTTTCCGGTCTTCCTATTAATGGCAATGTTTTTGCCGTTGGCGTAACTCGGGCTAGCTCCGTTACTGTTGCTGCCGGCGTTTCCCCGGTAAATCCCGCCATTGGCGCGACCGGCGCTGAAATCGCCAGCGTCAGATTGACTGCCGGCGACAATGATGTGCAGGTTAAGGAATTAATCCTTAGCTTTAGCGGTTCTTTGGCTCGCGCCGCTGTCACCAATGTTCAGATTTTCTATGAAGCGACAATGCTGGCTTCTGCCGCAAAAGTCGCCGCTGATGATTCCGTTACTTTGGTTTTCACCGCTCCTTATGAGTTGGCTAAAGGCCAGAGCAGAATTTTCAGCGTTAAAGCTGATTTAGGCGGACGCGTGGCTGAAACTTTGACTACCAAAGTTGAAGAAACCAGCCACTTGGTTGCCGTTGACAAGCTTTACGGCGTGGGCGCGGCTGTCCAGGATGCCGATGGCGGAGCATATGCTGCTCCAACAGTCGGTTCCATCACTATGCAAGGCGGCACCATTACCTTAGTTGATAATGGTCCGATTGCCGGCTATATCGGCAAGAATTTGCAGGATGTGGTTTTGACCAAATTGGCGATTACCAGCCAGAGAAACGTGGAAGTAAGAAGATTGAGCATTATTTTGACTAGAACCAGTGCTTCAACCACGTTGGTGATTGATAACACTGATATTTTAGATTTGAGGATTAAAGAC
>CAYTHZ010000004.1:0-1880 GCA_964437745.1 uncultured Candidatus Saccharibacteria bacterium | reverse complement strand
GAGCCACTTTGATGACCGGAAGCATTCCAAGCGCTTTCTATACTACTAACCTCGCTTCGGTTGGAAGCGGCGCCATTACTTTAACCGACATCTTCAATCTTTCCGCGGGCGTGACCAAAAATTTGGTTGTTACTGTGGATGTTGGTTCTGATACCGACAACGATGTCACCGATATGCAGTTGAAAGCCGACGTTTTTCAGGTTACTTATGCCGGTTCCGGCGCCACCGAACAGGTCTATATTAGAGATGTTGCCACCGGCGACTATCTTTATACCAAAGACATTGTTCCTTCCAGCGTTACCGGCGACAATCAAACCATCAAAGCTTCCGGACTTTCCGCTTCATTGGCTTCAACCCCGGTTTCCGGCCAGGTTGTCAAAGGCACCACCGGCGTTGAATCGGTTGGCGTTATCTTGACTGCCACCGACGCGTCTAATATGACTGTCAGGCAAATTCAGGCAAGAGTTTTTGTAAACACTCATGCTACGCTTACCACTTTCCCGTCAGAATCTGAATCAACCACTCCTAACAGCGCTATTACCCAGGTCAAATTGTATGACGGAACCACCCTTTTGGGAGCCAAAGTTTTAAGCAATGTCTCGGCTGCCGGCCATGATTATGGTTTGGTCACCTTTGACAGCTTAAACATTGTTGTTCCGAAAGGCACCACCAAGAGATTGGTTGTTCAGGCCGATGTTTCCAATTCAGTTGCCGCTATCACCAGGTATGCAGTGGCTGTTTTGGGAGCGGGAGTTACCGCTTATGACGCGGATGGAAACTTAAAGAACGTTTCCACTGATGTCAATCCTGTCACAGGAGTCACTGCGCCGGCTCGTTATATGACGATTATCACGGGCGGAACATTAACCGCTGTCCGCGACGCCAGCTCTCCTGACGCCAATATCGTTTTAGCAGGCGTTCAAAATAATCTTGTCACTAAGGTTAAATTCACCGCCGCCAACGAGCAGTTTGTCGTGAATAAATTGAGAGTGAAAATTGCCAATACCGCCAACGAAGGCAGTGTAGCTAAAGTTACGATTGCTTATCCTGGCGGCAGCAAAGAAGGCTATCTTTCCGGCGGTTTTGCCAATTTCACGGATCTTGGCTGGATTATCCCTAAAGACACCGCTGCTTTGCTTGACATCAAGGTGGATACCAAAGCTATTGACCAGGCGCAGGATGAAACAGGCCGCGTTATCAGAATGGATCTTGATTACAACGATGGCTTTGAGGCTGTTGGCCAATCCCAGACCGTGACAACCACTGTTATGGGAGCGGATATTGAAGGCCTTGCTTTCTCTTTGCGTAAAGCCAAACCTACTATTACAACCACTGCTTACAGCGCGACTCTTGGAAATCAGGAAGTCAATCTGTATCAGTTCAGCGTAACTGCTGTTCAAGACGCGGTGACCATCAAGCAGTTTGTTTTTGACGCAAGCCTTTTTGATGCCAATTCCAGCGTTACTGGCACCAGTTTTTCCTTCTGGAGAGGCGGCACCCAGTTAGTTAATGGAAACGACATCTTTATCGGCGGCACTGCTGTTGTTGTTGATAGTTTGGTAGCCAGCACTACTTTGACCAATCTTTCAAGCGGTAATATGACCGTAGGCACCAAGAGCATAGTTGTCCAGTGGCTTAACAATAAAGAGCTGGAAATCGCTTCTGGCGAAACTGTCACTTTGACTTTGAAAGCCGCTATTACCGGCGTTGACGCGGTCGGCGATTCTATCGCCGTTAGATTGGCGAAAGAACGCGCCGGTCTTGCTGAATTGACCGCCGGCTATGCTTTCAGAGAAGGAGCTGCCAAACCTCTTTATGCTTCGGCTGCTGTTGGCAACAATGTCACCGCTTTTGTCTGGTCTGATAAAGCGAAAGGCATT
>CAYTHZ010000003.1:0-28844 GCA_964437745.1 uncultured Candidatus Saccharibacteria bacterium | reverse complement strand
TAATTACCGGATGTTCTTTTTCAACTTCAACAGGGATTACGGGGGGGTATAATGTTTACAGGTCCGGCACTTCAACCAGCGCCTGGAATTTTACCCAGCATTTCGGCAACTACGACGGAGAGGATTATGATTATGATCCGGATGCCCAATTCCAATGCGGATTAATCAGATGGGATGACAGCGTTTGTCTTTTTGTGGACCAGACTCATTATCGTTTCAGAAACGACGACGGAGGCGAGGCGATTCCGCCGAATTTATGGTATAACGCCAGCTGGTCTAAAAGAAAAATGATTACGATTACGAACAATACAGCCAGCCAGCTTGCTAATTTTCAAACTAAATTAGCCGTTATTTATGATTCGGATATGCAAAGCGATTTTGATGATTTAAGGTTTACGGATTCAACCGGCACTTCCACAATAAGCTATTGGAAAGAAAAATATACAACCTCCGCAAGTTCAACGGTCTGGGTGAAAGTTCCTTTAATCCCGGCTTCCGGTTCCGCTAATATATATATGTATTACGGAAACTCCGGCGCTTCGGACGCATCCGCCACTTCAACATTTATATTTTTTGACGACTTTGAAGACGGGAATATATCGGAGTATCAGGGAGATGTTTCTATGTTTTCTGCGGCAACAGGCATAGGTTATCAGGGAAGTTATGGGTTAAAAGCTTCTTTGGGCAACGAAAATAATGAAACGTTGGATGGAATTTATCGGACGGATAATGTTGTATCTCAGGGGAACACTTTGAGATTTTTCCAGTATATAAACGCCAGCGGAGGTTCGGATGACGAGCCGTGCGTTTTGTTTGGAGTTCAAAGTCCGGGTTCAAATAATAATAACTACGCTGTTTGTTTGGATTTGTATCCTAATGACAAAGTGGTAATAGCTAAAAATGTCCGTTCCCGCGATGTCAGCGGAACCATTTTGGCTTCAACTACGGTAACTTACACAACCGGCTGGTATGAGGTGGAAATAAATTGGCTTGCCAACAATTCCATTAACGCGACGGTTTATAAGTCCGATGGCTCGCAATTTGCGTCAGTTAACGCGACGGATTCCAGTTATGCCTCCGGAGGCGTTGGATTTTCTTATTGGGGACAGCATGGCAGATGGGATTTTTATACTGCCAGAAAATACGCCTCCAGCGATCCTTCATATCAGTTTGACGTTGAAGAAATAAATAACGGCGCCGCCTGGAAGGCGAATGAAGACGCGGCGATTAATTTAAAAAATGACGATATTGGCAAAAACTTGAGATTAAGATTTTCCGTAAAAAATACAGGACCTTTAGTGGAGGATTACAATCTTCGTTTACAATACGCGGCAAAGATGGCGGCGCCAAATTGCGAAGCGGTTTCTTGGGGGAATTACGCGGATGTTCCGGTTTTGTCAAGTTGCGGCGCGTCGCCTGTATGCATGTCTACTTCCAGTAATTTTACTAATCAGTCTTTAACCACGCGGCAAATGTCCGTTCCGCTTTCATCCAGTTATACTTCGGGGCAAATAATTCAAGATCCGTCAAACCAAACCCAGCCGCTGTCTATTCCACAAAATTATTTTACGGAAGTTGAATATAATTTTAAATTAACATCCAATGCCACCAGCTCTGTTTATTGTTTGAGGGTATCGGAATCCGGAACGTCTCTTGATAATTACACAAAAGTGGCAAGAATTGATATGAATTTCAATCCCGTAATCGGCGACGATTTTTCTTTAAATTCCGGACAAGATATTTATCTAACCGAAGGCACCACCACCTTAATAGTGGCAACGGCAACTGTTTCTGATTACAGCGGATATGAAGATATTGTAAGTGTTGAAGGAAAAATATACCGGTCGGCTGTTGGACAAAGCTGCGGCTTGAATGATAATAATTGTTATGCCAATACCTCTTGCGAGCTGACTTCTTGTTCAGGCTCGTCTTGCGTGGCTGTTTGTAAATATTATGTTTGGTATCATGCGGACCCGACTGATGACGGCAGTCCCTGGCAGGCGGAAAATTGGTTGGCTTGGATAAAAGTTCAAGACAGCCAAAACGCTTCGGATACCGCTTTTTCGGACGGCCAAGAATTATATACTTTGCTGGCAGTCAACGTAACTTCTCCTTTGGATTACGGAGGCTTGGAAATTGATCAACAAAGCAATGCCGCAACGTCAACCGTGCGGGTAACGGGAAATGTGGGAGTGGATAATAAATTAAGCGGCGACAATATGCTTTCCGGAATAAATATTTTAAGCGTGGAAAGGCAAAAATATAATCCTGTTTTTATCTTTAATTGGGACAGCGAAGGAACAATTTTAACCGCGTCTTCCACTTGTTATGAACTTAGCGTCAATAAACCCGTTTCCAGCTCCACTCCCGAGCAGGAAAATGTTTTTTGGAAATTAAAAACTCCGGCAATTTTGCCCACAGGAGCGTATTCGGGTTTGAATTATTTTGACGCGGCTTCCGATGGCGCTTGCCCGTAAAATTTAGAAAATAGAAAGTAGAAAATAGAAATTTGGAATATATAATTTTGAATTTAGGATACAATATTTAAGATTTTGGATTTTAGATTTTAAGAGTTATAATATAAAGAAGAGACTTTTTGGAATTAAGAAAATGAAAATTAGAAAGAATTTTATAATTTTTTTAACGGCTATTTCTTTGTTGTTTTTGGCGGTTTATTTTTCGGCAGGGCGGCTTACCTTGGCGCAATTTGAAGAAAAAATTCCGCCGCGGATTTTTGATGTTTTGATTTCAGACATTACCACAAGTTCAGTTATGATTTCTTGGAAAACCGACAAAGATGCGGCGATAGTTAATTACGGATTGGATAAAAATTACGGCGTGTCGCGCGCCGCTAGTTTCGGGAAAAAACACGAAATTTTAATTGATGGATTGCTTTCAGGCACTAATTATTTTATTCGTCTTTCTTCAAGCGACGCTGCAAATAACCAAAACATTGCCGGCGGCTATTTTGTTTTAACCAAAGGAGAAAGCGCCATTAAAGAATTAAAAGAAACAAAAACACTACCCGAGGACATAATTAAGCTTTTGGAGGAAATAAAAGATCCGGAACTTCTTAAAAAAATAGCGGAAAAATTGGATAAGGTTTCGGAAGACGTGGTTGACGCGCCCAATATTATAGGCGGACCCAGGCTTGAAATCGGCGCGGATTACACAATTTTTTATTGGAAAACTGATAAAGAATCCGGTTCTGTTGTGTCTTTGGCTAAAGAAGGAGAATACGATCCTTTAAGAGAAGATCCTTATATTTGGAATAGCGGCGATCCCGAAGAAGCGGTTACCGATCATGAAGTAAGAGTGGAGGGATTAAAACCCGCAACTCTTTATCACTATCAAGTTTCTTCCAAAGCTAGATTGGGCTCTGTGGGAAAAAGCGAAGATAGAACTTTTGTTACAAAATCCGTTTTGCCGGAAATAAGAAATGTCCGGGTGGACAAAGTTGAAGAAACTGTGGCAACTATCAGTTGGGTAACGGCGGTTCCGGCTTCGGGTTTGGTTGAATATATCAATTTAAAAACCAAAGAAACGAAATCAAAGGGCAATCCGGTGTTCGCCACCGCTCAATCGATACAGCTTACAGAATTGGAATTTAATACTTCTTATTCGGCGAAAGTGGTGGCGGAAAACGAAGCCGGCGACAAAATGACAAGCGCGCCGATAACGTTTCTTACGGTTAAAGACGAAGCGCCCCCGGTTATTTCCAAAGTGAACAACGAATCTACTTTATATCCGGGAGCGGACGTGAAAATCCAGACTGTCGTTTCATGGGACACCGATGAGCCGGCGATTTGCCAATTTTTTTATCAGCAGGGTTTGGCTCCGGGTTCCAAAGAAGAATCTTTTTTAAAAGAGAGCAATTATTTAATTCGGCACGTTCAGGTGCTTACGGCTTTTATGCCGGCAACGGTTTATAAATTCTGGATTAAATGCGAAGACAAAGCGCTCAATGAATCGCGCTCCGAAGATTTTGTTCTTTTTACCCCGGAAAAAGAAAAAAGCATAATTGATATTATCATTGAAAATTTCCAGGGAGCGTTCGGTTGGATGAAGAAGATAAAGAAATAATCCGCTAATGGCAACGAATAAAAAAAACGAATGGCAACGAATTTTAAAAATTATTTTTATTCGTTGGCATTCGTGGTTATATTTGTCGCGATTCGCGGGTTATATAATGGAACCAATAATTACTCTAAAAGATATTAATATTGTCTATAATTTGGGAAAGTCCAACGAGTATCACGCTAATAAGAATGTTAATGTTGAAATTTATCCGCAGGAATACATTATTTTTTTCGGTCCGTCCGGGTGCGGCAAGTCCACTTTGCTTTATTGTCTTTTAGGCGCCTTGCCGCCGAGCTCCGGAGAATTAATAGTAAAGGGAATCAATCCTTACGCGGCAACCGCCAAAGAACTCGTGGATTATCAAAGAAAAACCATCGGCATAATTTATCAGTCGTTTAATTTACTGCCTTCTTTAACTGTTTTGGACAATGTCGGCTTGCCTCAAATTTTTGCCGAAGTGTCTCCCGGTGAGCGAGAAGAAAGAGGAATGGCTCTTTTAAGAAGATTTGGCATTGAAATCCAGGCGCACAAAAGGCCGCTTTCTTTGTCGGGTGGCCAGCAGCAAAGGGTGGCAGTGGCTCGCTCGCTGATTAATGATCCGGAAATTCTTTTAGCGGATGAGCCTGTCGGCAATTTGGATAGCATTTCGCGGGCGCAAGTTATGAATACTTTATTGGAAATTAACAGCAAAGATAAAAAAACGGTTATTTTAGTTACTCACGACGCGCGACACCTGCCTTATGCTCATCGCGTTTATTATATTAAAGACGGAAAAGTGGAAAGGGAGGTGGTTAATCCCGAAAGGCCGCAGATTAAACAAGTTCAGCCCGGACAAATGGTTATCACTGAAATTGAAAAATTAGCCAGAATTTATCCTTATTTGACTCCGGAAGAACTTAAAGTTAAAAGCATTGTTAATTATTTGATTGAAGATTTGAGTTTTGAACAGATAGAAAGGCTGGAAAATGCGGTTAAAGAATTTATTCAGGGGAAAATGGACGCGGAGGGTTTTAGAAAAATTTTAACCGTTAATTTTGAAAGCGGCGGAATAGGGTTAAGCATTAAAGTGGCGGAAAAGATGTCTGATAAAATAGAACATGTTATGAAAGAATCAAAAAATATATCTCGTTACAGAAGGCATATAGAAGACGATTATTATCCAAAACAAAAAGCCTTGATACGCGATATTAGAATTGCTCTTTTGGATGAATATGATAAAGATATTAATTTTACTCAATTAAGGAGATTGAATGAAATTATTGTTGCGAGGGTTGCCGGGACAATCCAAAAAGAAGAATTTCAGCGCAATTTGTATTTGTCTTTAGAAAAAGGAGGCATAGGATTTTCTCGCCCTGCCGCCAAAAAAATTTCCCGGCATTTAGAAAAACTGGTGGTTCAGGGAGTTCACGCTTAATCCACGAATGGCAGCGAATAAAAAAAAACGAATGGCAACGAATTTCAAAAAATATTCGTTGGTATTCGTAAATATATTTGTTGTGATTCGCGGACTATTTTGACTTTTAAAGATATCTCAAAACTTTCAACCAGAATGTTTAAAACCAATCCGGCTCGGACCTGGCTTACTATTTTAGGCATGGGCGTCGGCACCGGCGCGGTTGTTTTGCTCGTGGGTTTGGGCTTCGGCTTGCAGGGAATACTTTTGGAACAAATAGTTTTCGGCGAAACCCTTTTAAGTTTAAACGTTTTAAATCCGTCTTCAAAAGCAGTGGTTTTGGACAAAGAGCGATTAGAAGATTTGAGGAAAATGCCCAATGTCCAGGATGTCTCTCCAATGGCGAGCGTCCAAAGTATTATTACTTACGAGGGTTTTTCGGCAAATATTGTTCTGCAGGGGATGAATCCGTCTTATTTTAGGTATATTGGAGTTTTGGCCGAAGAAGGAGAATTATTTACTGACAAAACCGAAGAAGATGATAAAGATAAAGTGTTGCTTTCGGCGGCGGCCTTGAAGCTTTTTGAATTAAAAAATCCGGCCGACGCGGTAGGCAAAAAAGTCCGTTTTAGGGTGTTTATGCAAAAGCCGGATTCAACCGATATTCAGGAATTTCCCATAGAAAAAGATTATTATATTAAAGGCATAACCAAAGACGCCGCTTCAATTGTCGCCATAATGCCCCTTAAAGAATTAAGCTCTCATTTTTCTATTCCTTATTATGAAAGAGCGCAGGTAAGGGTATCTAAAAGCGAATTTTTAAATTCGGCGCAGGAGCAGATTATCAACAAAGGGTTTAATGTGACCGCTCTTTCCAAAACAATTGATCAGGCGAACAAAATTTTCGCCGGAATTCAGGCGGTTTTGGCGGTATTTGGAGGAATAGCTTTGGTAGTGTCGGCAATCGGAATGTTTAACACTATGACGGTAACGCTTTTAGAGCGGACTAATGAAATTGGAATTATGCGCACCATAGGCGCGTCTTCCACCGACATTAAAATTCTTTTTTTAGCGGAAGCGGTGGTAGTGGGATTTTTGGGAGGGGTAATAGGGATTTTGCTTGGAGTAGGCATTGGGACCATGCTTAATTTATTATTAAATACCGCTGCCTCTTATTTTGGCGGCAAGAGCATGTCAATGTTTCGTTTTCCGATTTTGTTTTTGCTTTTTATTTCGGCTTTTTCCGCTATTGTCGGATTTTTAACGGGCTTGTTCCCGGCAAAAAGAGCGGCGGCTTTGAATCCATTGGATGCGATTAGGTATAAATAGTTTAAAAAATAGAAAGTAGAATCGCATTTAAGGTTTATAATGTTGAAAGTCTATAAAGTTGAAGGATAGGATATAGCGATAAACATTGATAAAATTATATGTGGATATCTTTTGTTTGTGTGGATAAGTAATATAAGATATAATTATAATACAATTAAATAAAAATTAATGTGTGAAATTCTAACTTTAATTTGTTAGTAATTTCGCTTTTAATATTATGTTTGGAAAAACATTTATACCAATAGTTGTTATTTTTGGTTTAATTTTTATAATTACCGCGTTTGTTTTGAATTTTAGAAGCGATGTCATCTTGCAGGAAGCGGGAGCTTCCAGCGCCACCACTTCGGTGACGGTTTTAAATACGCCGCCAACTTGGTCGGTTCCGGCTCAGGAATCGCCGGAATCATCCGTTGCCAATCCGACTAATGCCGGAAGCAACGCGAACTGGATAGCGACCGCAGATGATCCTAATCAAGAAAATTATTACCTTTTGATTTGCTCCACTAATGCTTCGGCAACGCCGTATTCATTGGCGCCTCCGAGGTGCGCCACGGGAACTATTCAGTGGGCAATTTCTCCGTCTACTGTTGCCGGCACTCAGGCAACCGCCGCTACTACCACTTTGGATAGCTGGGCGGAATCAAACAATTGGCACGCCTTTATCTGCGACGCAAATCAGGTTAATCCTAAATGTAATAATGAATCCCAGCAAGGTTCTGGAAATACCGCTTCGCCGTTTGTGGTAAATCATAGGCCGTTGTTTACGATTTATTCCGATGACTCTCCGAAAAATCCCGGCCAATTAGTGACTTGGACCAGCAACGCTTCGGACACGGACATTTTTGGAGGCCAAGATCAGGTAAAACTCTTTGTTTGCAAAACAGCCGGTTTTTCGGGCTCAAGCTGTACCGGCGAAACTTATTGCAGTTCAACCTTTGTCAATAGCGATCCTACTTGTAGTTTTACTTTAGAAAACATAAAACAGGATAAAAATTATACAGCTTTTGGTTATGTAATAGATAACCATAATTTTGTCGCTTCCACCAGCACGCCCGCTAGCACCAAACAAGGAACAGATTCTATTTTAACGGTGGCGAATGTGGCGCCGACTATTTCTTCATCTAGCATCTCGCTTTTAGACGTGGACGAAATCGGAGAATTGACTTTAACAACGCTGGAAGGAACGAGTACCGGATTCAAGGTTAAATTTATTGTCCAGGATTCTAATAGTTGCTTAAATTCCTCCGGCGGCAATGAAATAACAGCTTCTATTATAAATGTGTTTATGGAAGGAACGAATTGTACTTCTTCTTCCCAGTATAACGCCAATATTTGTTATCCGGATGAATACGCAACATGGAATCCGGTTTGCGTTCAGGATACTTCCGGTCCGGATACTTGCGGAGGCGCCACGGATGACACCGTTGGCTGGACTTGTACTTTCCCTTTAATGTACCATAGCAATCCCACTGTTGGTTCCAGCGCCACTATTTCTCCGTGGTGGGATAAAAAATGGTTTTCTTCGGCAAGAGCCACGGATGATAATTCCGCTACAAGCAGCTTAATATCATCAAGCGACGGCAACGATGTTGATATTCTTTTGGGTTTTTCATTGAATACTGACGTGATTAGTTACGGTTCATGGGAGCCGGGACAGGGAAATGACAATACTGACAGGCCCACGGAAATCAAAGCAACGGGAAATGTCGGGCTTGATGAAAATTTGAGCGGCAATCCTATGTGCACCACTTATCCTTCTTGCCCGGGCGCGTCAACCAATACTATTGCTATTTCCCAACAGCGTTATGCCAGCTCAACTATAGCTTGGGGTTCGGCAATCGCCGCGTCTTCCAGTCCTGTTGAATTTGAAATTAACAATCCCAAAACCACATTAACGTATTCTCCGGCAACATCCACGACATTTTGGGGCATCCAAGTGCCGAGTTCAATTACTTTAGCCGGAGATTATACTGGGCTTAATACAATAGTTGCGGTTACCGGCGAGGGACAAAACTGGTAGTTAGTTATTTCTATAAAACCGAAGACTAATAGAAAAATATTTTAGGTTTAAATTTACGGTTTTGATTTTTGGTTTTTGCTTTTTGATTTATGCTAAAAATTTAATGATAAGACAAAAAAGAATATTATTCTTATTTATAATTTTTCTCTTTTTATTTAACGCAAATAATTCTTTTGCGGGTTTTGGCATTACTCCTCCTTATGTCAGGAATGATAATTTAACGAGAAATTCCCACTATGAACAGAAAATAATTTTAGTCAGGTCTGATCCGGATGAAGATTTGCAAGCCAAAATTACCATTGACGTTCCGAAAATAGGCCAATGGATTTCGGTGGATAGGGGAGCGGAATTTATTTTGCCAAAAGGAGAAACTCAGATACCGATTGTGGTTAGCGTTGATATTCCCGATGACGCGGAATTCGGAAATTATAAAGGAAATATCAGGGCGGTGATTTCTCCGCTTCAGGGACCTCATCCGGGAACCGTGGGAATTGCTTTGGGCGCGCAAATAGACGTTGATTTAAATATTGTTGACAGAAAAATTTTTGATTTTAAGGTTAGACGAGTCCGTCTTTTTGATGCGGAAGAGGGACGTAAATTCTGGTGGATGTTTTTTCCGGGCAAAATAACGTTCAGTATGCAAATCCAGAATGTCGGCAATGTGCCTTATTCTCCGACCAGGGTTGATTTGGACATATACGATGCCAAAGGAGAGGCGCTTTTAGAATCCGTTAAAAATACCAATAAAATAGAAAAAGTCCAACCATTTAAAACCAAAGAAGTTGTCGCGGAAATTCCCACCAAATTAAAACACGGCTCTTATAAGGCAAGTTATAAAATTTTTAAAGGAGAAGAAATAGCGCAGGCCGGCCAGCTGAATTTGAGTATTTTGCCATACGGGAGTTTGCCGGGATATAAGGGCTATGGATTTATCGGCTTGCCTTTGCGCGATCAATCAATAATTGTCTTGGCGAGCCTTCTGGTTTTATTCGGGATTATCTATGGAGTATGGATGATTGTAAGAAAAATTAGGCGGAAGAATGTTGGTTAAAACACCAATGGACACGAATATTAAACCAACGGCCGCTAAAATATAAATGAAGAAATAATTTTAGTGGCTAATTAGTTCCATATTGGCGGCAGATTAGCGTATTTAACGTGAATTTATTTGAAAATAGAATTTTGAAAATAGGTTATGGATTAAAAATAAGTTTAATTATCTTATTTTCAGCCCTGATAATGTCGGGGTTGTTTATTATTAATAATATTGCTTGGGCCAGTTGGGCTACCACCACTGTTACTATTTCTATCTGCGGAAACGCAATTGTGGATGCCGGAGAATTTTGCGACGAAGGATTTTTAATCAACGGCCAATACGCTTCTTCCAGCGCTTCTCGGCGTTGCGGAATTTATTGCGACAGATGGGCGCCTTATTGCGGAGACGGAATTGTTCAGCAATATTATGGAGAAGAGTGCGATGACAGCAACAATGCTTCGCAAGACAGGTGTTCTAATGTATGCAAAATAGAAAATCTTCCCATAACCGGAGGCGGCGGGGGCAGCGGCCCTTTTGTCGGCGGCTCTTTAGCTCCCTTGCCGCAAACTAAGGTAATTATCAACGGCAAAGCTTATCCCGATTCCAATGTCCGTATTTTAAAAGATGGAGCGACTTTTGGCATAGTTAGGGCAAATAATAAAGGAGATTTTCATTTTGAAAGCGTTGATATTTCGGCAGGCGTTTTTACTTTCGGTTTTTGGGCAGAGGATCGCGCGGGGCTTAAATCAATTGCTTTTACTTTGACTTTCAGAATCGTTCCTAATGCTGTTACAACTATTTACGGCGCTTATCTTCCGCCGACAATAAGTTTGGATAAAAGAACGGTGAAAAAGGGAGAAATCGTCCGGATGTCGGGGCAAACTATTTCTGAAGCCGATGTTTATGTGCATGTGAATTCCGCAGAGGAGATTATAAAGTCCGCAAGCAGCACTAAGGAGGGGATGTGGAGCTTGCTTTTTGACACCAAACCGCTTCAGGAGGAAGAATTTCATACCGCGAAAGCTTTGTTTAAAGCTATAGTTTCCGACAATTTTATTAAAAGCTCTTTTAGCCAGGCAATTAGTTTTTATGTGGGAGAAAAAACTCCTCCAAAATTAAAGACTGCGGATTTAAATAAAGACGGAAAAGTGAATTTAACGGATTTTTCCATTTTGCTTTTCCATTGGGGAACTACCAACGAAATTGCCGACATTAACAGCGACAATAAAGTGAATTTAGCCGATTTCAGCATTATGATGTATCAATGGACGGGATAATATTAGAATTTAGAATATAGAATTTTGAATTTAGAATAAATTTTTTTTATAATAAATTTCATTGTTAATTTAAATATGCTGCTAAATAAATCATCAAAAAATTTTTTTACTAAAACAATTAAATTGCTAAATTCCAAATTCCAAATTCCAAATTCTATGGCGCTGATATTGATTTTATTTTCTATTTTCTACCTCATACTTTTTAAAGATGTAAGCGCCGCCACTTTATATTTTGACCCTCAGTCAGGCAGCTTTAACCAGGGCGATGTTTTTGCGGTTAATATCAGGGTTGACGGCGGAGGAGAATGCATTAATGCCGCGGAGGTTAATGTTAAATTTTCTCGAGACGCTTTAAGGGCGGTTGATTTTTCGGACGGCGAATCTATTTTAAGCGTTTGGGTGAAAAGGCCGGAAATAAAACAAGAAGAAGGGATAATTTCTTTCATTGGCGGAATTCCCGGCGGTTATTGCGGCAGAGTGCCGGGAGATCCGGGAATAAGCAATGTATTGGGAAAGATAATTTTCAGAGTGCCCGGTTTTCAGGTTTTATCTTCGCGATCATTGGGTAATTCCGCCAACTTGGAATTTTTTGATACCAAAATTTATTTAAATGACGGTTTGGGAAGCGAAGCTGCTTTGGACATCAGCCCGGCTAATTTTGCGATTATTAAAAATGCCACATATACCGAGTCGGTAAAAGATGAATGGTATAATGCTGTTTTAAAAACCGATAAAATTTCTCCGGAGCCGTTTTTAATAGAGCTTCAGAAAGAAGAATCGGTAAAACAAGGAAAATTTTTTATTGTTTTTTCAACCGTTGACAAAGAAAGCGGCATTGACCGCTATGAAATAATGGAGGCGGACGCGGAGGGAAAAAGCGCGGTGACGGGTAAAAAGGCGATTTGGCGGGCGGGGCAAAGTCCCTATTTTTTGGAAGATCAGGGATTAAGAAGCGTGATACGGGTGAAAGCTGTTGATAAGGCCGGCAATGAGCGGGTTACGGAATACATTCCTCAAAGAGAATATTATATTAGCGAATCTTTCTGGCAGAAGCGGGCAGCTGTAATTATTGCGGCAACAGGAGTGTTGTTGGTTATTATCATTGTTGCGATTATTATTTTCAGAAAGCGGAAATATAAACAGTCGGGGATAAATTAATTTTTTGAATTTTTACAAATTGATGTTTAAGCGCGAAAAACCACTAATATTAACACGAAGTATCGCGAATTTTTTCGTGTTTGTTAGTTTCATATTCGTGTTTTTTGGCGTATTGCCGAGCGTAGCGAACGCGGCTTCTTTGGATTTGTCTCCGGCTACCGGAATTTACGGCATAGGCGACATATTTTCCGTGAATATCATTGTCAATAGTCCGGATGCCGGAATAAACGCAGCGGAAGGAATTTTAAATTTTAATGCCGCGCAATTGCAGGCAATAAGCATTTCCAAGGATGATTCAATTTTCAATTTATGGACTATTGAGCCTGCTTTTTCTAATTTGCAATCCGGCGAGCAAGGAATAATAAATTTTGGCGGAGGCGCGACGAAAAGTTTTCAGGGGAAGTCGGGCAAGATCGCGACTGTAAAATTTAAAGCGTTAAGGGAATCGGAAAGCAGGGTAAATTTTTCAAGCGGCGCGATTTTGGCCGCTGACGGATTGGGGACTAATATTATAAAAAGCTTGAATGCCGGAATTTATACTTTAAAGCCAAAATCAATTCTGCCCAAGGCGGAATATGTTGCGGTTTCCGGCGCGCCGCAGGAACCGGAAATATATTCGTCAACGCATCCAGATCCCAATAAATGGTATACTTCAAAGAACGCAAAATTTTCTTGGGGTATTTCAGACGATGTTTTTGAAGTAAGGATGGCGATTGACAAAAATTCTTATTCTATTCCCCAAGACGTCTATTCCGGCGCCATCACCGAAAAAGAATTCAGCGGATTGGCCGACGGCGTATGGTATTTGCACTTGCAATTAAAAAATAGCGCGGGATTTGGCAAGGCGGCTCATTTTAAAATTCAAATTGATTCATTGAGGCCGTCTAAATTTAATATTCTTTTGAAAGAAAGGGAAGATTTGACAAATCCGAGAGTAAAATTAGCATTTGACGCTTTTGATTTTGAGTCTGGTATTGATTATTATGAGGCGCAAATTGATGGCGGTCCCGTAATTAATTTTAAAGACGGCGGAAGCCGTATTTTTGAAACCCCGGTTTTAAAGCCGGGAAAGCATAGTTTAATCGCAAAAGCTTATGATAAGGCGCAAAATTTTCTGGTTAATTCTTTGGATTTTGAAATTAAACCGATAGCGGCGCCGAAGATTATTGATTATCCGAAAGAACTAGAAAGCGGCGACATTCTTGTTGTGAGGGGCGCGTCGGCGCCGAATGGAAAAGTTGTTGTTTGGCTGCAAAAAGACGGGGAGGGCGCGAAATCTTTTGAAGTCGTAGCCGACGCTCAAGGAGAATTTATTTTTATAAACAGCGAAAAAATTCAAGACGGAGTGTATAAATTGGTGGCCGAGGCGGTTGATAAAAGGGGAGCCTACAGCAATCCGACCGAGCAAATAGAAATTGCGGTTAAAAAGCCGAAACTTATTCAATTCGGCTCTAAGGCGATAAATTTTTTGGCGGTTTTAATTCCCTTAATCGGCTTAATTGTCTTGATGATTTTTGTTATTTGGTTTTCTTGGTATAAATTTTCTTCTTTCAGAAAAAAAATAAAAAAAGAAGTCGGCGAGGCGGAAAAAGCTTTAAAAGACGCTTTTGATATTTTAGAAAAAGACGTTCGCGACCAAATTAAGATTTTAGAGAAAGCCAGGGCTAAAAGACCGTTGACAAAAGAAGAAGAAGAAATGATAAATAAATTTAAAAAACATCTAAAGGAAGAAGAAAAAATTGTTAGGAAAGAAATTGAGGATATTGAACGCCTTTCATAAAAACAAGTAGAATTAAAATTTTTAGGTTTGTAATAATTTTTTCTAATTATCGTTTAACGGCGGCGATGGTTGTGGATAATTTTTTTGTAAAATGTTCAGATTGTTGTATAATATAAATAGAGGACCTTGTTTGTTTCTAAGATTCTGGGTCAAATTTATTGCTTTAGGGAGCCATACAGCGCTTTTACCCGAGGGTGAAAGCTGAAGGCGCCCACCTTTTTTAAAGCCAGAACAATCTTTTATTCAAGCAGGGTCTTTTATTTTTCGTTTTTTGCTAAAACCGCTGGCGGTAAGCCAGCGGTTTTATATTTTTTACCGGAAAACTTTTTCGTAAGATTTTTTGTAAATAACATTTTACAAGATGTTTATTCGTAATATTGTCCTAAACAGCTATTAAACTTTTCAACTTTTCGGTTGTATTCAATTATCATTGCTTTGTTGGAATTTATCAGCTCGTTGTATTGGCGGACTAAATTGTTATATTCTTCAATTTTTATTTTATATTCATCATATTCTTTTTGATTTTGGGGATTGGCATTTTCCAGTTCGGTTTTCATTGCGACTAGCGCCGCATTTATATCTGCTAATATTGCATTAGTATTTTCTATTTTTATTTTTAACGCTTCGCTGGGGCTGGCGCAGGCAGACAGCGGAACGCCGAATTCCTGAACAGCTATCCATGTGTTTTTTCCTTCATAAATTCCTTTTTGCGCGGACACTCCTATTTCGCTGTATTTGGAATTTAAAATATTGGCGCGGTGGCCCGGGCTTGCCATCCATCCGTTAATCAAAGTTTGGTCATTTTCAAAATTTCCCAAAGCTAAATTCTCTCCGATTATGATGTATTCATAGCCGGCGTTTTTGGCTAATTCCGCGGGGCCTTCTCCGGAAGGAGAAACGTGTTTAAAATATTGTTTTTCAAACATATCTTTGGATTTAAAATCCGCGGCGGCAGACAGCAGGGGATTTTCTTTGAGCGGTGAAAGTCCGTTATTTTGCCTTTGAACATTGGTTAAAGTTATAATTCCGGAAATGGTTAATGACGCGGTTGCCGGTTCAGCCGTTATTTTAAGGGGTAAAGGAGTTGTCTCGGCGGGCGAAGGAGCTGGCGACGGTTTCGGCGTTTGGGGAGTTATTTTTTCCGTATTTTTTTTAATTTCCGCCAGTTGGGGCAGGGGTGTTTTTACCGGAATTTCTTGTTTTTCCGCCGCGGTTGGCGAAGGAGGAATTGCGGGAGTTGTTGTTGCGGCTTTTGGCGTTGGCGCTGGGGCGGCATCTGTTTTTTCGGGAATTAAATCGGGCGCGGGGGCAGGAGTTGAAGCAGGCGTTGAAGGAGTTATTTCTTCGGTTTTTTGCGGAATTTTGGTTTTCGGGTAATAATCAATCAGATTTAACACATCTCCGCCGAAAAAATAAAGGACGGCTGAAATAATAAGTAAAATTGGAACAATTTTAATCATCATTAATAAATTGCGATTGCTTCAATAATTAATAATATCCAAAATATAAGCCGTATGCCGAAATTTATGAAAATGCGGCCGATGGTCCAGCTTGATTTGCGCCAAAAATATTCAATTGCCAGAAAAATTGACATTAATATATTCCAAAAGATGAACAGGGCGAGGGTTTTTAGCTGGAAAAAAAACAGAATTACAATTAATAAATTAATTCCGTTTAAATAATCGGCCCATAAATCAAAGTAGTGGCCCAAATAAGTTTCTTGGTTTCTTATTCTGGCAACGGCGCCGTCTAATAAATCCAAATAATAAATAAAAAGAAAAATAAAAATTTGCCACAAAGACGGCTTTAAAATCGCAAACGGCAGCCATATTAAGGCAATTATGAATCGAAAAAAAGTTACGCGGTTAGGCGTAAAAGAAAAAGGCAGCAGATTTATTGTGGATTTAAACCATTTATCCTTGCGATATCTTAAAGCAAAGTGATTGTCGTTTATTGCATTTCCTAGTTGAGAAAACATATTTTTATAGGTTTTTAATTTACGCCAATATTTTATTCGCGATTTTTCGTTTGGTTTTTGCGTCTTGCCTCGACCCGTAATACAACTTTGAGCGCCTTTAAATTATTATAATAAATAAACAATATTTTTAAACCAATTTTCAAAGATAATCAAAGATTTTTTGTAAAGTTGATATACGGGGCTTGTTATGAATTTTATTATATTACAGAAACGCAATTTTTAATAGAACAAATAAGGATTTTCAGGATATTTTAGTTGAAATAAAGTATCATTTGTAATATACTCTTTTTATGGAATTAATTTTTATCAAAGACATATCAAAATATAAAGGAAGGGAAATAAAAATTCACGGGTGGGTTTTTAATTGGCGTTCGTCCGGAAAAATTTTCTTTTTACAGGTCAGGGACGGGACGGGTTTTATTCAGGCTATTGTCGAAGAAAAAACATTAATTGAAAAACAGGGCGGAAAAGCGAAAGAAATCTGGAAAGATATAGAGAAAATTACCATTGAGTCATCCGTGGAGGTTTCGGGAATCGCGGCAGAGCATCCGAAAAAACCGGGAGAATTTGAATTGCAGGTTATGGATTTGAAAGTTTTGCAAGTTGCTCCGGAATATCCTATCGGCAAAAAAGAGCACGGTCCGGATTTTCTTTTAGATAATCGCCATTTATGGATTCGCGCCAAAAGCCAATGGGCGATTTTGCGTATTCGCGCCGCCATATACCATTATATAGAAGAGTGGTTGAATAATAACGGATTCGTTCGTTTTGACGCCCCGATTTTAACTCCGTCGGCTTGCGAGGGCACCACCACTCTTTTTGGCATTGATTATTTTGATTTGGGACAGGCGTATTTGTCGCAGTCGGGCCAGCTTTATTTAGAGGCGGGCATCGCTTCTTTGGGAAGGGTTTATGATTTCGGACCGGTTTTCCGGGCGGAAAAATCAAAAACCCGCAGGCACTTGACGGAATTCTGGATGATGGATGCTGAGGCGGCTTTCGTAGAACACGACGAAAATATTAAAATTCAGGAATCATTAATAAGCTATGTTGTGGAAAAAATTGTTGGGTCGTATCAAGAAGAGTTGAAAATTTTAGAGCGGGATATAGAGCCGCTTAAAAAAATAAAGCCGCCGTTTTATAAAATGACGCACAAAGAAGCCGTAAATAAATTGCGGCAAATGGGAAGCGCCATTAAAGATGACGATGATTTGGGCGGAGAAGACGAAACTATTTTAACAAAAGAATACGACAAGCCGATTTTTATAGAAAAATATCCGGCAATAGTCAAGGCTTTTTATATGAAGCGCGACCCGGATAATCCCGGTTTGGCGCTTTGCGACGATCTTTTGGCTCCGGAGGGGTACGGAGAAATAGTCGGCGGCTCCCAGCGCGAAGATAATTACAGCGAGCTTTTAAAAAGAATCAAAGAACAGGGTTTGAAAGAAGAAGATTTTAGTTGGTATCTGGACATTCGCAAATACGGCGCGGCGCCGCATTCTGGTTTTGGTATCGGCCTGGAAAGGCTGGTGGCTTGGATTTGCGGCCTGAATCACGTGCGGGAAACCATTCCTTTTCCGCGCACCATTACCCGCAAATCGCCTTGAAAAACTGCAGAAAAATTTATAAATTTGCGCGAGAGCGGTGTTGTTCTCAAATTCTTAAGAATTTGAGAATAACCATAAAAAGGAATTATGAAAATCGGAAATATTGAAAAAGACATTGTTGATAAAATTTTAAATTCGGCGGAGAAATTTTTTCATACTAAAAACGATTCTAATCAGGTTCAGGAAACTTATGAAGCGATATTAAAACTTCAAAAACTTCATCCTAAATCATTGATTTATAAAATAGATTCGCGCGGAAATTTTATTGGGTCGGTGACCATAATTCCCACTTCTAAAAATTTAATGAACCTATTTTTAAACGGAGCGATAACCGAAGGGGAGCTTTTGAAAAAATCTAAACCTAGGAAAAAATACGGAGCGATTTATCTCCTTGACGCCGTAATATTGCCGAAACATAGAAAAAAACAGCATGCCACGAAGATGTTTATAAAATCCATCAATTCAATTCCTCGGTATAAAAATTTTGAAATTTTTTACTGGCCTTTTTCAAAAGCGGGAGAACGATTGTCCAAAAAAATAGCTGATCATTTCGGCGTTAAAATAAAAAAAAGACCGAGATTTTAACTATCTTTACATTCTCAAATTCTTAAGAATTTGAGAATAGCTAAAATACCTATCAGTTGATAGGTATTTTTTGTCGAGGTGGTGGAAGAAATTTTAATTCGGTTTTTTTATGGGTTTGTATAAATCCGGGTCTATAGTCTGTTTAAGGCATTAAAGCAGTGTGCGTAGTTTAATATCCGTATAATTTTGTTTGACAAAATAATGACTCTTTGATTTTATTATAATAGAGATTTTTAATAAAATAAAATGGAGAGAAAGTGAAAATGAAGATAATATTGCTATTGTTTGCGGCTTTATTGATTTTTTGCGAACCCATTGATGCTTCTGGTATCAAAATGAATAATTCATTAGCCGTTAAAAATTCTTGTTCTGCGGAACAGGTTTTTCAGAAAATATCGGAAATGTTGAAAAATGTTAGTGAGTCCGTGGTTAAAATAACTGTTTCTTTTAAAGATAAAGATGGAAGTGAAAAGATTGGCTTTGGAACAGGATTTTTTATTGCTAACAATAATAATATTTATGTTGTCGTGTTTAGCGCCGGCCATCTTATTGGAGACAAGGGTGAATATGAAGCGCGCCGGGTTGATTTGAAAACCAAAAAAGAAACGAGTTTTTCTTTAAAGTTGCTCGCCCATGATTTGATGCTTGATTTTTCTGTATTTTCTTTTGATTATTCTAAGTTGAATTTCAAGCCAAAACCGCTTGAATTGGCTGATGTTGAAAGGGGTCAGGCGGTTTGGTCGGTGGGTTATCCCGGAGGTATTTATTTGCTTTACACTGCGGGTTATGTCAGCGATATTTTAACTTTTGATGGCGGCAGGGGATTGTTCGGCGATTATATATTCCATTCGGCGCCGATTTCTGGCGGAAACTCCGGCGGTCCGCTGGTAAATGTTAAAGGAGAAGTGGTTGGGATAAATATTGCCATGATGATGACTTCGCAGAATTATCAATCTATGAGTTTTGCCCGACCTTCTAAAATGATTAAAGAGTTTCTTTCAACAATAAATTTTAAATAGAGGCCATCTCAAAAACACCATTAACGCTATTTTTATTGTCAGCCTGTATTTTTTTTAATAGAGTTTCTCGCGAAACAGACGCAAAACAAAACGCAAAACAACGCGAAAATTTATTTTTAAGATAGGTTATAATAAAAAAATTGCTTCGGTAAAAAGATACCGAGGCATTTTTATTTTTCTTTTTTTACGCTCGAGCGTAAAAAAGAGAGCAGAAATCAGATTCGGATTAAATCAACTAATTTCGCGCGGATTTTTTTTCCCACGAATAAGCTGCTTAAAAATTTTATCCGCGGATTTAAGTCGGTGGTCAGATATAGCCTTTTGTGATTTTTAGACAATTGTTTGTTGATTTCCGGATGCTGTTTTAAATAATCGGTTAACTTATTGGGGATAATTTCATCTTCGGATATTATTTTAATATTGTTTTTTTTGTGTTTTTTCAGGATATTTTTTATTTGCGTTTTTATTATCGGATAATGCGTGCAGCCTAAAATCAGCGTGTCTATATTTTTGGAAAGCAGGGGATTGAGGTATTTTTCAAGGATAAGATTTGTTCCTTTCCATTTGTGTTCTCCATATTCAATAATTGGCACCAAAAGCGGAGCGGCTTGCTGATATATTTTGATATTTTTTGCCCCGCTAAATTTTTTAATCTCTTTTATAAATGTCTCGGATTTTACGGCGCTTTCTGTCGCCAATATGCCTATTTTTTTTAACGCGGATTTGAGTTTGTTGGCGCGCAGATTGTTTCTGCGGCGGCTTCGACAGCGGGTCTGATGACGCCTAAGATTTTGTTTTTTGGGTAATGTTTTGGCAGCCATTCTTTTTGAAGTTTTCTTAGAGCTAAAGCCGAAGCGGTATTGCAGGCAAGAATCACTAAAATGCAGTTTTGCTTCATTAAATAATTTACCGCTTGTTTGGTGAATTCATAAGTTGTTTTGGGAGAGCGCGAACCGTAAGGCACTCGGGCATTGTCGCCGAGATAAATAAAATCATATTGCGGCAGTTTTTTTAAAATTCCTTTTAAAATTGTCAGGCCTCCGAAACCCGAGTCAAATATGCCAATTTTGCCAATTTTCATATTTTCTCTAAAAATTCAAGTCTTTGCCTCGTTAAATAATTTTTTGATAAATTATGATAATTTTAAAAAATTATCCAACCTAATTATTTGTTAAAAGTTTTTCTAAATAAATATTTAATGGGAGCGGGGACGCAGAATTTTTAGTTAGAAAATATAGAACCCCGCACTAATTTAATGAATAATTTTTTGAAGCATTTCAAGGAAAGCCGTTAGGCGATTCGCTGTCAAATTTCGGCAAACTATAAAGTAATTATGAAATTAGCGCGGGGTCATATTTTTAATTTTAGCAATAAAGCCCTTTACATCCTCTTCGGCGCCGCAATCCCCATTAATTTTAATCCGTTTTCCAAAACTATTTTTGCGGCGCCAAGAAGC
The DNA here is from genome assembly GCA_964437745.1 of uncultured Candidatus Saccharibacteria bacterium. Taxonomy (GTDB): domain Bacteria; phylum Patescibacteriota; class Minisyncoccia; order UBA6257; family CAYTHZ01; genus CAYTHZ01. Next base: position 8,126 of record CAYTHZ010000003.1, on the reverse strand, counting down.
GTTAATCTGGCTTCGGCTATTTTTTTATCCGCTTTGATTATGCGGCAGTTTTCATAAAATTTATGGAACGAAGATGATAATTCCAAAAGATAGTTGGGTAAGCGATGGATCTGGCAATCTTTTGATATGTCTTCAATAATCTCCGGAAATCGAATTAATTGTTTTATCAGGTTCAATTCATCCGGATGAATTAATAATTTCAATTTTGTCTTGTCCCTTGTCCCTTGTCCCTTGTCCCTTATTTTTACGAGAATTCCGTTTATTCTTGCGCTTGTGTACTGAATATAATAAAGCGGATTTTTAACGGATTTTTCTTGAGCTATCTGGATGTCAAAATCTAAATGAGTGTCGGGAGAGCGCATGGCGAAAAAAAATCTGGCAGCGTCCAGTCCGACTTTCTTTATTAATTCTTCAAGGGTGATATAAACACCGGCTCTTTTTGACATTTTTTTAGTTTCGCCTTTTTCTTTAACGCGCACCATTTGGGTAATTATAATATCAAGCCAAGACGATTGCGTGTTGACCCATAAAATATTCGGAACGCCGAGAATTTTTAGCGCCGATTTCAATGGATTAATGTGTCCGTGATGGTCCGCTCCCCAAATATCAATTACTTTGTCATAGCCGCGGCGGTATTTATCAATATGATAAGCAATATCTGAAAGTAAATAGGTTGGTTTGCCGTCCGAGCGGACTATGACGCGGTCTTCGTTGTCGTTTAATTTTGTCGTCTGAAGCCAAAGCGCGCCGTCTTTTTTATAAACAAAGCTGTTGTTTTCCAGCGCGTTTTTTATTTTATCTATCTGTTTGTTTTCAAAAAACCATTGTTCGGAAAACCAGTTGTCAAATTTTATTTTTAATTTATTTTCAATGAATTTTTGGTTTTCTTTCTGGATTTTCGAGGCTAAAATATTCCCCATTTCTCCGGCATCGCCTGAAATTTTTATTTTTTTATTTCGGCTTAATTTTTTTATTAGCAATTTCAGCTTCGGGGTAAGATAGTTTTCTGATTTTCCTAAAAAAGTTTTCCCCAATTCTTCAATTTGATGCGAAGTTTTGGCGTTATTTATGAAGTATTCTTTTTCTATTTTAAATCCCGCGAATTCCATTATATTAGCTAAAATGTCGCCGAAAAAGCCGCCGCGGGCATTGCCCAAAGTCAGAGGCCCGGTGGGGTTGGCGGAGATGAATTCTATTTGGATGAATTTTCCTTTTCCGTAATTGATTTTTCCGAAATTTTCCGCTTCGGCAACAATTTGAAATATTTTTTCGCAAAGATAATTACGCGACAGGAAAAAATTAATAAATCCCGGATTGATTATTTCAATTTTATCAAAAATAACATTTTTGATTTTTGATATTTGATTTTTGATATTTATTGCTGTTTCCATCGGATTTTTCTTTAAAAACTTCGCGATTTTTAAGGCGATATTGCTTGAATAATCCCCGAATTCTTTGTTCTCCAGAATTTCAACCTCAATGGCTGTATTTTTCAAAACAGCATTAAAATCCCATTGTTCATTTTCAATGGCTTTTTTAATTATGTTTTTTATTTCATTGCGAACCATTGGATAATCTGCGAATAATCACGAATAAAAAACTAAATGGCGACGAATAACCGTAGAATATTCGTAAAAATTCGTATTTCGTAAATTATGCTAATCAGAAATTATTTATAGATAAATAAAATACTAAATTCCACTAATATGAAACTAATAGCCGCTAAATTAGTTTTTTGATTTCTTTAACTTTGTCAATTTTTTCCCACGGCAGTTTTAGTTCGTTGCGTCCAAAATGTCCGTAAGCCGCCACTTGACGGTAAAGAGGCCGGCGCAAGCCCAAATTTTTAATCAGCATTCCGGGACGCAAATCAAAAACTTTTTGCGCTATTTTGGAAATTTTTTCGTCGCTGATTTTTCCGGTTCCGAAAGTATTAATATCTATATTGAGCGGTTTAGCGATTCCTATGGCGTAAGCGACTTTAACTTCGGCTTCTTTGCAAATCCCCGAGGCAACTAAATTTTTAGCAACCCAGCGGGCTCCGTAAGAGCCGGCGCGGTCCACTTTTGTCGGATCTTTTCCAGAAAAACATCCGCCGCCATGAGAACCTACGCCGCCGTAAGTGTCAACGATTATTTTTCTGCCGGTAAGGCCGGTATCTCCTTTTGGGCCGCCTACCACAAAACGGCCGGTGGCGTTGATAAAGTATTCTGTTTTCCCGTCCAGCAAATTCGCCGGAATAATTTTTTTAATAACGCACTTTAAAATGTCGGCTTTTATTTTTTTATTAGAAACAAAAGGTGAATGCTGGGCGGCAATTACTACGTTTTTTATTCTTTTGGGCTTGCGGCCTTCATACTCAATGGTAACCTGAGATTTCCCATCGGGTCGCAAATATTCCAGTATGTTTTTCTTTCGGACCTCTGTCAGTCGTTTACAAAGTCCGTGAGATAAAACAATGGGTAAAGGCATATATTCCGGCGTTTCCAATGTGGCGTAACCATACATCATTCCTTGGTCTCCGGCGCCCAAAGAGGCTAAATTTTCTTTTTTAGATTTAGACACGCCTTGAGCGATGTCACGTGATTGCTCCTGAACGGAAGTTATTATTCCGCAAGTGGCAAAATCAAATCCGTAATCGGAATTGGTATAGCCGATATCTTTAATGACATTTCTGGCAATTTGAGGAATATCCACATAGGCATTTGTGGTTATTTCCCCGGCTATTACCAAAAGGCCGTTGGTTGCTAAAGTTTCAATTGCCACTCGGCCTTGCGGGTCTTTGTCTATAATGGCGTCTAAAATAGCATCGGAAATTTGATCGCACATTTTGTCCGGATGCCCTTCGGCGACGGATTCGGAAGTTAGAAAGTATGCCATATTTTAAGTAATTGTTTAGTGGCTTATTAGTGATAATATTAGCGGTTTTTCGTGTTTTGAAAAACTAATTGCCGCCAATATAAAACTAATAAAACTAATAGCCACTAAATTTTTTGCAATTAATTTAAAATTTATTTCAATGAAATAAGTATACCAAAATTAACTCTTATTCTTAATCTTGACTTTAAAAATATAATGTGTTATTTTTATAATGAATAAAAATATTTTTTTAAAAAATTTCTTTAATAAAATAATAAAAGAGTCGTAAAGGAGGAATGATATGTCATTATTGAAAGAAATTTTTCCTTGGGATCCGGAAACGATTAGCGGGAAAAATCAGGCTTCTTTGAAAAATTTTCTTAACGGCAAATGGGCGCAAGAGGAATCCGGCGACGCGGTTTTAATACCAGATCCTTTAAGCGGCGAACCGTTTATTTTGATGCCGAATACGCAAGAGGACGGCCTTGCGCCATTTATTGAATCATTGAAGCGTTGTCCTAAATCCGGACTTCATAATCCGCTAAAAAACGTTGAGCGGTATGTAATGTATGGAAAGATTTGCGCCAAAGCCGCGGCATTTTTAAAAACAAATGAAGGCAGAGATTTTTTTGCCCGGCTTATTCAGCGAGTTATGCCGAAAGATATTAACCAGTGCTACGGCGAAGTTGATGTTGCGGCGACGTTTCTGGAAAATTTTTCCGGAGATAATGTCCGTTTTTTGGCAAAAGGCCGGACTACTCCGGGAGACAGACTGGGGCAGGAGTCGGTTGATTATCGCTGGCCTTATGGCCCGGTGGCGATTATCACGCCGTTTAATTTTCCTTTGGAAATTATGGCTTTACAGCTGATGGGCGCTCTCTTTATGGGCAACAAGCCGGTATTAAAGCAGGCTTCCACCACTTCTATAGTTGCCGAAGCGTTTGTCCGGCTTCTGCTTTATTGCGGAATGCCCAAGGACGATATGCTTTTGATTCATTGCTCCGGCAGGGTAATGGAAAAGCTGGCAGCTAATCCTGTTATTAGAATGACGCAATTTACCGGATCCAGCGAAGTGGCTCATAAGCTTTTAAAGGCAACTTGCGGCAGGTGTAAAATAGAAGATGCCGGATTTGACTGGAAGATTCTTGGCCCTAATATGATTAAATCAATGCTTGACTTTGTGGCGGAACAATGCGACAAAGACGCTTATGCGGCATCCGGCCAGAAATGCAGCGCGCAAAGTATTTTATTCGCGCATTATAATTGGGTTGAAAATGGATTGTTGGATAAAATGATTGCAATAGCCGCGAATAGAAATTTAGCCGATTTGACTATTGGTCCAGTTTTAACCCGGACTACTCAAGAACTTTTATCTCACATTAGCAATCTTTTAAAAATTCCCGGCGCGAGATTAATTTGCGGAGGAAAACCTCTTTTAGGACATAATATTCCAGAGTGTTATGGCGCTTTGGAGCCGACAGCTGTTTATATTCCGCTTTATCAAGTTGCCAAAAATTTTAAATTGGCAACTTCAGAAGTTTTTGGTCCGATTCAGGTTATAACTGAATGGGAAACCGAAGACGATTTAGAAGAAGTTCTTGATATTTGCGAAAGAATGGAAAATCATCTGACTGCGGCCGTGGTTGATAATAATCCGGTGTTTTTAACAAAAGTTTTGGGATGCACGGTGAATGGAACGACATACGCAGGCATAAAAGCGAGGACAACCGGCGCTCCGCAGAACCATTTCTTCGGTCCGGCCGGTCATCCGGCTGCCGCGGGAATTGGCACGCCGGAAGCTATTAAGGATACCTGGTCGTGCAACCGAACGATAATTTTTGATATAAACGTTGATGAAAAGAAAAAATAAGGAGGTTAAAATGCCCGAACAAAAATTAATATGCCGCGAATGCGGCAAAGAATACGATGGCAAAGAAAAAATTATTTTTTATATTTTAGAAAAGGGCGGAAAAAAAAATGTATATTGTTGGGCATGTATCAGAGAGCCATTAAAAGATGGTTGGAAAATAATAGCCATAAATGAATATGAGGGAACTGGGAATTTCAAAAAATTTAAAAAAAAAGAAAAATGCTGTTTATGCGATAGCAAAACCGATGATTGGGTAATTGTAGAAAAGCTTGGTGTGTCGGGAATAGTTTGCCGAGATCATCTTCGCCATCTGATTAAAGATGGTTGGAAAATTAAAAATTAAGGGGCATAAAATGGCCGTCTCTTTGCCAGAGACGGCTTTAAATTTTTCCGAATCATTTTCTTGTTTAACGATTTATGGTTTAATGGATAAATTCGGTTGATAAAATTAAATTTCTTTTTATTTAATTTTACTAAAAACGATTTTTAGTTTTGTCTTAGGCTTTATATTTTTTTTCAAACTTCTTTTTATATTCCGAAAATTTTCCGTTATTTATGCTATTGCGGACTTCTTTCATAAAATTAAGCATAAAATAAAGGTTATGGCATGTTAAAAGGCGGTGCGCCAATATTTCGCCGCAGCGGAAAATATGGTGGATATAACCGATGGAAAAATTAGAACAAGCATAACAATAGCACTCGGATTCTAATTCGATTTTTTTATTTTTCCAGACGGCTTTGGCAATATTAATTCTGCCTTTTTTGGTTAAGGCGATTCCGTGCCGCGCGAGGCGGGTGGGCATTACGCAGTCAAAAGTGTCCATTCCGGCTTCAATTCCCAATAAAATATCTTTTGGTTCGCCGATTCCCAAAAGATGGCGAGGTTTGTTTTCAGGAAGTTTGTCGGCGCACCAGTTTAAAACTTTTTTCATTTCTTGTTTTGTTTTTCCGAGCGTTCCGCCGATGGCAAGTCCGAAAAACGGCAAAGAAGAAATGAATTTTGCGCTTTCTTTTCGCAAATCTTTATAGGCGCCGCCTTGAATTATGCCAAAAAGAGCTTGGTCATTTCTTTTTTTGGCTTTGAGGCATTTTATTGCCCAGCGGTGAGTCCGCTCCATTGATTTTTTAATATATTCATAAGAAGAAAGGGGAGATGTGCATTCGTCAAAAGCCAAAATAATATCGGGGCCCAATTCTTCCTGAATTTTTATTGATTTTTCCGGGGTTAGAAAATGACTTTTGCCGTCCAAATGAGATTTGAAATAAACTCCGTCATCGGTAATTTTGACGAAGCCAGATTTGGCAGATTTTTGACAATCCGCTTTTCCGGGAAAAAAATTTATTATTTTTCCAACGCCCTGTTCTAGTCCCGCGCCTAAGCTGAAAATTTGAAAGCCGCCGCTGTCGGTCATTATGGGTTTCTGCCAGTTCATAAATTTATGCAGGCCGCCGAATTTTTTTATTATGTCGGAGCCGGGCCGCAAGAATAGATGGTAGGTATTGGATAAAAGAATTTCCGCGCCCAGCAATTTTAAATCGTCCGGGCTTAAGGTTTTAACTGCCGCATGAGTGGCAACCGGGACAAAATAAGGCGTGTGGATTTCGCCATGTGGAGTTTTTAAAATCGCGGTTCTGGCGCGGGTTTTTTTATCTTTTTTAATTATTTTAAAACCGAATTTAGTTGACATTTTCAATAATTGAATATGGGTGTAATTATTACAGCGGGTTTTTCATTGACATACTATCTTTAAAGTGTTAGAGTTTTAATAGATTCATCTGGGTGAAATTTCTTTAGGAAAGATTTCACAGAGCAAACTTTAACATAAAAATAATAAAGGGGCAAGGAAAGATGAAAAATCCTTATGTAGAAAGCTTAAGGCCTGCATGGCAAAATCCGCGGCATGTTTTTGTGGACGGGAAAAGATTAAAAGAAGTTGCCAAAAGTTTGGCGGCAGAATTTTTGAAAAATGGCATTAAAGCGCCGGCTTGGAATGAATTGATTTTTCCAAAAAAACCGGAAAATTTTATGAAATTCATTTTAATCGCCAACAGTATTAATTTCTGCTTTAGCGGCCCTTGGGTTTCGCACAAGGCAAAGGCAATCAAAAAATATAAAATAGAATATGAAGGAATTGTTTGGTCCGGAGCAATGGCAATGGCCGCGGCTTTAAAACGCGCCTGGGACCAAGGCAGGCCGCTTTTTAATCCGGATTATCTTTTAAATCTTGAATTAAAAGATTTGGAAGATATTTTCCGGATTGATGAAAGAATAAGCGACATAGAAATACCGTTTGTGAAAGAGCGACTTTCCTGTTTGCGAGAAGTCGGTTATGTTGTTAAAAAAATTTTTGATGGCAATATGCTTAATTTATATAAAGAATCGGGTTTTTGCGCTTTTAATAACGGTCGGGGATTGGTAGAGTTGTTAATTCAATATTTTTCAAAGTTTTATGATGCAAATGAAATGATTATTGATAATTTTGACATTAAAGTTTTGCGGTTTCATAAACGGGCTCAGCTTTTGGCAATGATGTATCAGGGCCGGGCGTTAAATACTCCAAATTGGCCATATCCGTTGCTTGCGGATGACGACACCATAGGTCCGCCGGCCGATTATGCGGTGCCTGTTGCTTTGGAAGATGTGGGTATTCTGATTTATTCCGATGAACTGAAAAGAAAAATAAATGATTATGAAATTATTTTACCCGGATTTATAGAAGAAATAGAAATCAGGGCACAAACAGTTTTCACGATGATGGAATTGATCAAAGAAGTGAATGAGCTGCTCAAGCCGAACGGAAAGAAAATCAACATAATTCACTTAGATTATAAAATCTGGCAGATGGGCCGCGGCATACAAAAAAACCATCATTTGACGCCTACGATAGCATATTAAGGTCTAAATAAAATGTCCGCAATGCGGCTATGAGGTATAAATTTTTAAAGACGAAGCGGTTATTGAATGCAAAAATACAAAGCATTGATATATAAAGACGGCGATTTGCTTTTAAGTTGCTTAGAAACGTGTCCGTTTGCCAAAGAATGCGTTGGAGAAGAAAAATATAACGAGTGGAAAAAACGCCGATTAAAAAATAAGGAGGGAATTGAATGGCATTTTTCGTGAAGGGCAAAAAGATGCTGGTTGGCATGGTGGTTGGCAAATACTACGTTTCCAAAGATGACGGAACTCCCGACGAGGAAGCGATTGAAAAAAATATCCGCTTAGCGGAGGCTATGGCAGTCCAGCTTTGGAACGAAGGATTTGCGGTTTTTACGCCGCATCTCAATACCGCTCATTTTGAAATAAAAACCAAAGTGCCCGAATATGTGTATCAGGCGTTTGATTTAGACATGATGGAGGCGATAGCGGATTTCATTTTTGTTTTGCCGAATTGGA
>CAYTHZ010000002.1:12241-31553 GCA_964437745.1 uncultured Candidatus Saccharibacteria bacterium | reverse complement strand
AAATCGGATTTAAAATAAAAAGAAAATAAAAATTAAAAAATAGCTCCGTGAAGGCGGAGTTATTTTTTTGGACCTGGGCGGAATCGAACCGCCGACCTCCTCATTGCAAATGAGGCGTTCTACCACTAAACTACAGGCCCCATTTTTAGTTAAAAGTTATAAAGTTGAAAGTTGCGAAATTAAAAGTTAAAAAATCAAAAGCTTTAAAATCTTGCTTTATAAACTTTATAAACTTTACAACTTTCAACTCCATTTTAGTATTCTTTTAATTTTTTCAGCGATTGGTGCTGGCGGATTTTATCCAGTGCTTTTGCTTCAATTTGGCGGATGCGTTCGCGCGTAACTCCAAACTCATTTCCCACTTCTTCTAATGTGTGCATTACGCCATCTTCCAATCCAAATCTCATGGCTAAAATCTTTTGTTCTCTTCCTGCTAAATCGTTTAGAATTTCCTGTAATTGATCTTGTAATAAGCGATGGGCGGTCATTTTTGCGGGAGTCAGACTTTTTTCGTCGGCTACGAATTCTCCCAAAGTCGCTTCATCATCGCTGTCGGAAATCGGCGCTTCCAAAGAAATCGTTTCTTGCGCTATTTTTATAATATAATGAACTTTGTCTATTGGCATTCCCATTTCCGTGGAAATTTCTTCCACTAGCGGTTCTCGCCCCAAATCTTGCATTAACCTGCGGCGCACATGAGTATATTTGGAAATTGTTTCTACCATATGAACGGGTATTCTGATGGTTCGCGATTGGTCCGCTAATGCCCTGGTTATCGCCTGCCTTATCCACCAAGTGGCGTAAGTGGAGAATTTATATCCTTTTTTATAATCAAATTTGTCAACTGCTCGCGAAAGCCCGATGTTTCCTTCCTGGATTAAATCTAAAAGCGTCAAATTCGGGCTGCGGCCTATGTATTTTTTGGCGATAGAAACAACCAAGCGCAGATTTGCTTGGATTAATTGCGTTCGCGCGGAATGATCCCCGCGTTCTAATCGCTTTGCCACATCTTTTTCTTGTTGAGCAGTTAAAAGCGGAGTCCTTCCAATCTCGCGCAGATATGTTTGAACCGCGTCGGTCATTTCTCCGGAGCCAAACATTTGTCCGGAAATATTATAATCATCTTCTTTTTTTCCGCCTTCCGAAGGAAGCGTTAAAATTTCTTTGCTTTCTATAATTTTGATGCTGTTTTCAAGCATTCTATCATAAATATTTTCCAAAAATTCAATGTCGTTTTCTATATAAGGGAAATAATTTAAAATTTCTGTTTCCGTGACAAAACTTCTGTTCCTGCCTTTTTTGATTAATTCTTCAAGGGTTTTTTCCCGGACTTCCGATAATTTAAGGCTTATTTTTTTATTTTTGATTTCTTTAAGCGGTTTTTTGGCAGCCGTTTTTTTAACGCGAATTTTCTTTTTTGGCTTTTTGTTTTTTCCAGTATTTTTCTTTTCAGATTTTCTTTTATTTAATTTTCTGGATTTCGGCTTGATAGCCCGATTTATTATTTTTTTTATTTTTTTAAGATGTTTTGCCATTTTTGTGTCTGTTTTGCGTAAAAATTTCGCCTCTGTTTTGCGGAAAAAATCCGCTTAACCGACACGAAACAAAATGCTAACTTGGCGTTAAAGTAAAGGTTCCTCGGGCAAGCCCCGTTAGAAGTCTTAAAATAAAAATTATATTATTAAAAATAAAGCCGAAAGGCGGCTTCGCCGAAAATCTTAAAATAAAATCTGAACTCGGCTGGACTTCTAGCGGGGCAAGTCGCGAGGTCTTGAATCTGTGTTTCGACTTCGCTCGGATAAAATTGAAAACAGGGTTTTCATTTTTACTCCTCGCTCGTCGAAATAAAATTTTATTTCCCTTTTTCTACCCTTTCCGCGTAAGCGGCGGTTTCGGTGTTTACTCTTATTATATCTCCTTCTTCAATAAAAAGAGGGGCGGCAATTTTAGCGCCGGTTTCCAAAACGACGGTTTTGGTCCCGCCCTGGGCCGTGTTGCCCCGGATTGACGGCGGCGCCTCAACTACCATTAAATCCATTTTTATCGGCAGTTTAATGTTGATTATCCTGTCGTCAAATTTTATTGATTCAATAATCGTGCCTGGTTTTAAAAATAAAGTTGCGTCTGATAGAACTTCGCGGTTCAGTTTGAATCTTTTAGAAGTGTCTTTTTCGTCGCAGAACCAGTATTCATCGCGGTGGCTGTAAATAAATTTTGATTTTATTTTTTCCACACCCGCTTCTTCAAGGGTATCATTTTGGTGGAATGTTTTGGACAATACTTTGCCGTTAATCAGGTTTTTTATTTTTGTTTGGGCCACCGGTTTTCTTTGCTGCATTCTGAAAACGTGAATATCCAAAACTTCGTATGGCTCGCCGTCCATTATAATAAAAGAGTTTTTTCCGATATCATTGATATTCATTAGCGATTAGCTTCTAGTGTATAGCGTATAGCAACTTAATTAAAACCGCTAAGCGCTCAACGATAGACGCTCTTTCTCTCTAGTTTAATTCCTTTGACAGCTTCTGAAATTCTTTTGCTAATTGCTCTAATTTTAAAATATCTCCCGATTTTTCCGCTTCTTTTATGGCGGCGCTTTTGATATCCAGCCGTTCTTTGATTGTTTCCGTTTTGAGGCTGCCTAACACATTGAATATTTCGGCTTGAAAATCAAAATTTTCTTGGTCGGAAATATCATAGTCAACTTTCATAGCCAGATAGTTAAAATAATTATCGCCGGCATTTAAAAAATTATTATTGGCGTTGCCGATGATAATTTTATGGCGTTCGGGAAGATAGTCAATATGCGCGCCAACGATATCATAATGCTCCGGTTTTTTACAGAGCAATCCAATAAGCCTCTCCGCCAAAATTTCTTTGCGGGACATTGTTTTGTTTTTATTAATAAAATCGGCAATGGGGGCTTTGCCGGCGGCGGGTTTGATTCTTGTTTTTAATTTTTTTGTTTCTTCTTCCAGATAATTTTCTTTAATTTTTAATTTCTCGGCAAGATTGGAAATCCAATGAGCCCGCTCTACCGGGTGATAAATCCGCATTATTTTTGGCAGCAAGTAATTAGAAATAGATTTTATAATTTCCGGGTTCTTGATGTTGTTTGCGGCAATGTTTTTAAAAGCCCGTTCAAAATAATATTCCATAATGGGCTTCGCGGCTTCGGCAATTTGTCTAAATCGGCCCGGATTTTCTTTCACAAAATCGGCGGCGTCTTTTCCTTCGGGCAATGTTAAAATTTTAATGTTAAAATCGCGAGCTTGAGCTGTTTCAATGGCTCGTTCCGCCGCTTTTTGGCCGGCTTCGTCCATATCAAAGCCCAAAATTAAATTTTTAGTATAGCGGGAAATTAATTTTAAATGGTCGGTTTGCTCGCTGTTAATGCTGGTTAAGGCCGTGCCGCTTGTCGCCGCTATATTTTTAGCTCCATCCTGATAAGCCATTAAAAAATCCATTTGGCCTTCAACTAAAATCACGGAATTTTCTTTGCGGATGAAATCTTTGGATTTGTGGAATCCGTAAAGCATTTTCCCTTTGTAAAAAATCGGAGTTTCGGGAGTGTTTACGTACTTTGCTTCTTCCAATTTTTCATTTTCCGCGCTAGCCGGGGTTTTGTCCGAGTAAATCTGGGGCGAAGCAAAAACGCGGCCCGTAAAACCGGCCACCTTTGAATTGGAATCAAAAAGGGGAAACATAATTCTGTTTCTGAATCTGTCGTAAAAATCCCCTCCGTCTTTTTGGATGACCAGTCCGCTTTTTATTATTTCATCGTTTCTAAATTCTTTGTTTTTTAAAAATTGCGACAGATTGCGCCAGCCGAAAGGAGCAAAACCCAATCGAAATTCTTTAATTGTTTCAGCGGACAAACCTCTGTTTAGAAGATACTCAAGCGGAGAATTTTCTTTATCGCCGATTTTATATAATTCATGTTCAAAAAATTTCGCCGCCGCCTCGCAGATGGCGTATAGCCTGTCTTTTTCCGATTTTACTTGCGGATTTTCGTAATGCAGCTCTACCCCTGCTTTTTGCGCCAAAATTTTCAGCGATTCTTTGAAATCCGCGTTTTCTATTTTCATTATGAATTTAAACATGTCGCCGCCTTCGGAACAGCCGCCGAAACAATGCCAAGACTGCCTTTCGCGCGACACAAAAAAAGACGGGGTCTTTTCTTTGTGGAAAGGGCAACAGGCGCGCCAATTAACGCCGGCTTTGTCCAGCTTCACATAAGCGGAAACAACATCCACAATATCCAATTTTTCTTTTATTTCTTGAACGGAGTCCATGATAATCCACAAATGGCGACGAATGGTTTAACGAATGCCCACGAATTTGTAAATATTCGCTTATTTATTTTTCTTCTTAATAATTTTCCATAGAAGATTAATTTAAACTTTCGGCATTAACGTTTGTTTTGTCTTGCCAATTAATTTCTTCAAACCGACGCAATAAATTTTTGAGATAGCTTTTTAATTCTTCGTATATTTTTTTATTTTTGCCTTCAAATTTTATAGTAAGATAGGGACCGTTTTGAGAATAGCGGATAACAAACATTCCGTCGGGAAAGTCTATTCTTAATCCGTCGCCGGCTCTCTCATCGTCAATCACTCGGGCGTCGGGAAAATCTTTTTTGACAATCGGCGACAACTTGGAAATTAAAACGATTTTTTTGTCATCGGCGCAGCACAGTTTTATTTCGGGGCTGGAAATATAAAGAGGCAGGTTGGAAATTGCCGCCGACAAAGTTATGTTTTCCCGCGAAAGATAATTTAAGAGGCGCAGCATGGAATAAATTCCGTCGTCATGATTGTAAAAATCCGCCGAGAAAAAGAAATGACCGGAAAGTTCCCCTATGAAAGCCGCTTTGATTTCTTGATTTTTTTTCTTTAAGAAAGAATGGCCGGTGCGCCACATAAACGGCTTGCCGCCGTATTTTAAAATAGTTTCTTCAACAACGCGCGAACAAAGCGTATTGTACATAATCGTGGCGCCCGTATGATTAGATAAAACATCTATTGCGAAAAGCGCCACTAAAACATCGTTCCAAATAATGCCTCCTTTTTCGTCAACAATTCCGATTCTGTCGCCGTCGGCGTCAAAAGAAAAACCGATGTCCGCTTTTTCTTCTAAAACTTTATTTTTTAGCCTTTCGGCAACGCGCATTTCCGTAGGGTCAGGCGTTCCCAATGGGAAATCAGGATTAATTTCGCAATTATTTTCTATAACCTCAATCCCAAACGATCTTAAAACTCGGGGAGCGATTATTCCGGCAGTCGCGGCGCTGGCATCCACTACGATTTTAAACTTTCTGCCAATCGATATTTTTTTATGCAAATCTTTGATATAGCTATCTATAATTTCCATTTTTTCAATTTTACCTTCGCTTTCGTCTTTTTTATAGTCGTTATTTTCCGTCATTTTTTTTAATTCTTGGATTCCATCAGCTACTAAGGTTTCGGAAAAATCAATTGCCATTTTAAATCCATTATACTCCGCCGGATTATGAGAGGCGGAAACATAAACTCCGCCTTTGCAATTTAAATAGTATTGCGCCCAATAAAAAGTTCCGACGAGATTCATTCCGATATTTACCGCGTCAATGCCGCACCATCTTAAAGAGTTTATAATAATTTCGGCATATTGGGGGCTGGTGGAGCGGCAATCATAGCTTACTATGGCTTTTTTGATATTCCGCCGCCTCAAAAAAGCGCCGAAAGATTTTCCTATGGTTTCTACTATTTCCGGATTTAAATCTTTATCTACTATGCCGCGTATATCGTAACCGCGAAATATGAAAGGGTTGATTTGCATTATAATATTGGAGATAGGAAATGCGAAACATTTCCGTATCTATGAATGGTTGTTTTGTTTCAATTAATGAATTTTTTATTTCAATAAAACCGCTAAATATCAATGAGACTTTGATTTCCGGCGTAATCATTTTGTTTGTTTTTCTTTGTATTTTTCTATTATTGTTTTTTTTATTTCTGCCGCCATTTTAGGATTTTCTTTCAGGAATTTTTTCGCCTGCTCCATCCCGACCCCAATTTTTTCTTTGCCGAAAACCAAAGTGTTTCCGGCTTTGGTAATTATTCCGTGAATTAGGCCGGCGCTTAATAAATCGCCCTCGTAAGAAATCCCTTCATTAAACATCAAGTCAAACTCGGCAATTTTGAATGGCGGCGCGATTTTATTTTTTACTATTTTTGTTTTAACGCGGTTTCCGACCACTTCTTCGCCTTTTTTAATTTGGGCGATTCTTCTCATATCTATGCGCACGGATGAATAAAATTTTAAAGCATTTCCTCCGGGAGTCGTTTCCGGATTGCCAAACATCACGCCAATTTTCATGCGAATCTGATTGATAAAGATAATTATAGTTTTTGTTCTGTCGGTCAAAGCGGTTAGTTTTCGCAAAGCCTGAGACATTAATCGGGCTTGCAGTCCGACATGATGAGCGCCCATTTCTCCTTCAATTTCTGCCCTTGGAGTTAAGGCTGCCACTGAATCAACCACGATAACCGCTATGGCTCCGGAGCGGACTAGGCTTTCTAAAATGTTTAAAGCGTCTTCTCCTGTATCCGGTTGGGAAATTAAAAGCTCGTTTATATTTACGCCGAGACGTTTGGCATATTCCGGGTCCAAGGCGTGTTCTGCGTCCACAAACGCTGCTTTGCCGCCGCGCTTCTGCGCTTCGGCGATGATATGCAAAGCAAGAGTGGTTTTTCCGCTCATTTCCGGACCGAAAATTTCAATAACCCTTCCCTTAGGCACGCCGCTGCCTAAAGCTAAATCTAAAGACAAGGAGCCTGTGGGAATGGTTTCCACGTCCATTTTTGTCGCTTCGCCAAGTTTCATTATTGCGCCTTCGCCGAATTTTTTTTTAATTTCAAAAATGGCGTCTTCTAAATTGCCGTTAGTTTCTGTCTTTTTATGCTTATCTTTAGTCATAGAATCGATGCCAATATACGAATTGATGCTAAATTATACGAATATTTGTATAATTTAGCATATATTTAGTATAGTTAGTATTGCAATTAATTTATTAATACTTTATCACCAAAATGAGTGAAAATCAATGGAATTGGTTTTTTTAATTTATAAAAATTGGTTTCCGTTTCAGTTTAGCGGAATTTTTTAATTATGCCTCCGCCAAGCATTTCTCCTTTGCGGCCATAAAAAACAGCGGATTGGCCGGGGGCTGGAGCTCGGAATTTTTCTTTTATTGATTTAATTTTTATTTTATTGTCGGAAAAAATTATTTTTGCGGCAATCAATTTATTTTGCGAACGAATTTTAACCATAATTTTTGCTCCAATCTTCGGTTTTTTATGAATCCAATTGATATTTTTTACTGGAAATTTTTTTACAAAGCAATCATTTTTATTTCCGACAATAATATTGTTATTTTCCGCGTCAATTTTTATGACATAATAAGGTTTTTTGCCGGGAATATCCAAGCCCCTTCTTTGACCGACGGTATAAAAAGCAATCCCTTTGTGCTCGCCCAATATTTCTTTGCCGATATTTAAAATTTTTCCGCGAACGGCGTTAATTTGTTTTTGACGCCCGCGTTTATTGACGCTAAAATCATCCGCGCCCGTCTGTTCTTTTATAAATCCGCGCAAGTCTCCGTTCGGAATAAAGCAAATATCTTGGCTTTCTTTTTTATCCGCCACCGGCAATCCCGCTTTTGCCGCGATGCCGCGGACTTCTTTTTTCGTATAATTTCCGAGCGGGAATAGACAATATTTTAAATAGTTTTGGTTCAATGTCCATAAGAAATACGATTGGTCTTTTTGCGCGTCTCGCGCGGAATATAGAATATAGTATTTGGAATTTAGCTTTTTATTATCTAATTTTTTCCTATATTCTAAATTCTTGATTCTATATTCTAATTTCACATAGTGTCCTGTCGCGATATAATCCCCTCCGTTGTTTTTCGCCCATTTTAAAAATTCGTCAAATTTGACATATTGATTGCACAAAACGCAGGGATTGGGAGTTTTTCCTTTGATATAATTGTCCAAAAATTTTTTAACAACTTTTTTGTAAAAAATTTTTCGGAAATCTAGCGCGCGATGCTTTATGCCAATTTGTTTAGCAACTAATTTCGCGTCAAGAACCGAGTCCGCCCCGCAGCAATTAGAGTGATTTAAATCTCCGCTTTTTAAACAGCCTTTAGATTCCGGCGGCCATAAATTCAACGTTATTCCGATTGCCTTATATCCTGCCCGCTTTAACAGTAATGCCGCCACGGAAGAGTCAACTCCTCCGGACATTAAAACAAACACATTTTTTTTATTATTATTGTCTTTTTTCATTTTTGCTGATATTATGTTAAAATACTATTACGTTTATGGCTAATAATCAAGAAAAACAATCAAATAATTTAATTGAGCGGCCGCCGATTGTGGTGGTGATGGGTCATATTGATCACGGAAAAACAAAAATTTTAGATTATATAAGAAAAACAAAAGTGGCGGAAAAAGAAGCCGGAGGCATTACCCAGTCAATCGGCGCTTATGAAGTATCTCATAATTCCAAAATTATCACCTTTATAGACACACCCGGGCATGAAGCGTTTTCAAAAATGCGTTCGCGGGGCGCCAAAGTGGCGGATATTGCCGTGCTTGTTGTTGCCGCAGACGAAGGAATAAAGCCGCAAACCAAAGAAGCTTACGCGGCGATAAAGGAAGCAAATGTTCCCTTTCTTGTCGCTTTAAATAAAACAGACAAGCCGGAAGCGGATCCTAATCGCGTCAGAAAAGATTTGGCGGATATAGGAATATTAACCGAGGGATGGGGCGGCGGCATACCTTGCGTTTTGACTTCGGCTAAAACCGGCGAAGGGATAGAAGAATTGTTAGACACCTTGCTTTTAATGGCGGAAATGGAAGAGCTTAAGGGCAATCCCGAAGCGCCGGGATACGGAATAATTATTGAATCGCACCTTGATAAACGACGAGGCATTACTGTCACAACAGTCATAAAAAACGGCGCCATTAAGAAGGGCGATTTGATTAAAGATATGCATACCGCGGATAAAATAAAAATACTGGAAGATTTCCGCGGCAAACCGATAGAATCCGCCTCTTTTTCCTCTCCTGTAAGAATTTTGGGGTTTGAAGAACTGCCCGAAGTGGGCGCTGAAGTAATAACCGGCGACATTAAGTTTTATGAAGAAATGGCGAAGAAAATGATAGATATTATTCAGGCTCCGATGGAAATCATAACCGGCGTTGACATTTCTAAAACCGAGCCCATAAAAGAAGGGGAGCCGGCTGCCGAAATAATCGCGCAGGAAACAAAGCCGCAGAAAGAAGCTTCTGTTCATTTAATTTTAAAAGCCGATGTTTCCGGGTCTCTGGAGGCGTTAAACCAACTGATAAAAGACATAGACAATCGGAATCCAGATGTGGAAATTGAAATAATCAGGAGCGGATTGGGAGACATTTCTGAAGGCGATATCAAGCTGGCGGATTTGTCAAAAATCGTAATTTTAGCTTTCAATGTTGATTTGCGGCCCGAAATCAAAATGCTGGCGCAGACATCTAAAATAAAAATTATTAAAAGCAACATTATTTACAAAATAATTGAAGAATTTGAAACGATTCTTAAATCGCTTTCCGCCTCCAAAGAAGAGAATATATTAAAAGGCGAGCTGGAAATTTTAGCCGTTTTCGGAAAAGTAAAAGGCCGCCGCATTATCGGAGGAAAAGTGGCAATCGGCAAGATAACTAAAAATTCTAAAACTGAGATTTGGCGTCAGGATGCCAAAATCGGAACGGGAAAAATCATCAATTTACAGGAACAAAAACAGGACGTTGAAAGCGTAAAAGAAGGGAAAGAGTGCGGATTGCTTTTGGATTCGGAGACTAAATTAGAAACCGGAGATAGGCTAAAAATCTATTAAATTATTAACGAGTTATCTGGTCAACGAGTTATTTAACTCGCCAACGCGCAAACTCGTTAACGGAATCAATAAGTAATTCAAAACGGATAGAACAAGTAAACAGCTTAATTCAAAAAGAAATGGGAAAAATTTTTCTCCGCGAACTTGATTTTGGAAAAAATGTTTTAATTACGATTACCGAAGTTGATGCATCGGGGAATATGCAGTTAGCCGACATAAAAGTCAGCGTTTATCCGGAAAAAGAATTAAAAAAAATTTTGGGATTTTTAAGTAAAAATATTTATAAATTCCAGCAGGAATTGAATAAGCGGATGAAAATGCGTCCGGTTCCGAAAATAAATTTTTATGCCGATGTCAGGACCCGCGGCGCGGCTAATGTGGAAGAATTATTAGAAAAAATCAAAAGAGAACAATAAATAAAATCAATTTTTAAAATAAAGATATCTTATATTACTGACTTTTTATATATAACCTAATAACTAAAATCGCTTAAAACCGCGCAATAAGGGTTTTCCGGCACACAATGGAGTTAAGTTAAGCATGGAAAGTCAGTAAACTATTCTTTTCAAGCAAGGGGCGGTCCCTTACTTGGTTAATGTTTTACTATGTCAATTAGTCATGGGCCAAATGATGGGCGCGGTAGCTAAGTTCCGCCAATGGCGGATAAAGTCCAGGCAGCTGTCTGCCTGCCCGCCAATCGGCCTGATGCGCTGGCCTGGTAGCCAAGTGGTAAGGCAGGAGTCTGCAAAACTCTTACACGGGAGTTCGATTCTCCCCCAGGCCTCAAGGCAATGGCAGGCGGGCAGAACAGCTATGTGCCGGTTTGATTCCGGCCTGCGCCTTAAAAAAAGAAATTATTTGTCTGCAAAACAGGCTAATAAAATATCCTGTTGCCGAATTTGCCGCCGTGGTGGAATTGGCAGACACGACAGACTTAAGATCTGTTGCTCGCAAGGGCGTGTCGGTTCGACTCCGACCGGCGGCACCGCGTTGGAAAAGTAAATAGACCTGTTGCTTAATAACTTTTACGAAAATTATTAAGCAACAGGTTTCAAAATAAGAAAACGCCCCGCAAAACAGCGGGGCGTTTTTCAATAGATTTTAGTATCTATTTCTGGGGCGGAAGCCTCCTCTTTGTCCTCCGAAGCTCTGCCTTCGTTTGCTGTTGCATTCTCTGCAATAGATTCTGCCGTAAGTGCCGTCCTCTTTTTTGGTCGGCTGGAAAGGCAGCTCTTTGATTTCAATGTTGCATTCGGCGCAGGCGAGATTCAGGTCGGAAACGTCATAAGGCTGAGGCCTTTGTCTTTGTCCGTAATCCATTTATATTTTTGTTTAGTCGCGAAATGGAATTGAATATTTTAAATATTTTTATGCCAATTATCGTCCGTCTAAACTAATTTTTTTATATTACCGGTTTAGACGAACGACCTTTATACATACTTCGTCTCCCTTCGTAATATTAGAGATATAATAATTTAGCTTTTGTCATTAGTCAAGTCTATATTTTGCTGCTGTTTTTTGAACAACCTTACCAAATAAACCGTTATTATTACGACCGCGATGGTTATTAAAATCGCGTAAGCAAATTTAGCCAGCAGAGTATTGGTGTTTAAGGGAAATAAATATTCTATGAGCGCTTTTATGGCCTCATTCCAGGCCAATCCCGCTATTAAGCCGAAAGAAGCTATGACGTAGCCCAAAGTCCGTTCGCGAACTTCTTTTTTTATTTGTTCGCCTTCTTGTTTAATTTTTTCCACCTGTTTTTTTATGAGTTCGTCCATAAGGATTTTTATTGCGCGTTATTTTTATGCATTGTTTATATCTGAAAGAAGACGGCGTGCGATACGCCGGCAATCCTTTCCGGTTTCCGATTTTTGCGTAATTTCTTGCCATATAGATTTGGTTTTTTTATGCTTTATTTTTTGATTGGACTCGGAGAAGCAATGGGTTTGGGCGACGTTGATGATTTGGGCGGGTTTAATGGCGTCGTTGGCTTTATTACTGGATTCGGGGCGTTTCTTTTTCCCAATAGCAAGTTAACTGCGGCGCGTTGGAGTAAAGAAACGTTGCCTCCTTTAATTATTTTGTTTAATTTTGGCGTGGCAAGATAGTTTCCGCTGGACGGTTTTAATTTATTGCTTTCAACATAGCCGATTTTGTTTCCCTTGGCGTTGTAAACATCATTTGAAGAAAAATATCCTAATTTTTTACCATCGTGCCCGTAGATGTCATTTCCCCGCAGGTAGCCGATTTTTTTTCCATTTTGAAAGATATCGTTGCCTACGATTTTAGTGATGTTAGCCATAAAAATATTTTTATATTATATTTATATATAGACTGCATGATTTAATTTTACCACAAATTAATTAAGGAAAAAATATCAATTTACAGCCTATTGCAAATAGAAATAATATAATGATTGCGCGGAAATATTGCTGGGGAACGAAATTGACAATTTTTTGAGCGATTTTTGACCCGATAAACGATGCCGGGATAAATAATAAAAGTCCTGCCAATAGCGAGGGTTTTAGATTTATTCCTCCGGCTAAATAGGCGATAATCCGGCTGGAATCAATTATGATGCCGATGAATCCGCCGGTTGCCAAATAAGTTGTTTTGGGCAGGTTAATCGCAGAAAGAAAAGCTCCGCGAACCGTTCCTCCCATTCCGAAAACGCCGGCTATTATTCCCGACAACAAGCCTCCGCTGGCGGTGGAAAATTTGTTTTGTTTTATTTTAAATTCTGGATTAAGGATGGTAAAGAAAGCGTAGATGATTAGAATTATTCCGAGCGCTTGGAACAAAGATTTTTCGGGAGCTTCAAATACGAGCAGCGCTCCCAAAAGGCTGGCAAAAATTCCAGGAACGCCAAAATAAATAATTAATTTTTTATTTAACCCTTCTTTGAATAAAATGATTTTCCACAAATCGCTGAACCAATGTATTATGCCGACCAGTAAAAGAGTTTGAGGGAAAGGAAAAAACAAAAGTAGGACGGGTATCATAATGGTGGATGTTCCAAATCCAGTGATGGCGCCGATTGCGCTGGCAAATATTGTTAAGAGCGCGATGTATAAAATTTCCATAATTAATTTTTATTTTTTCTAAATCCGCGAACGAGTAAGTCCGCGGATTTCTATTTTTCAGATTCCCATCTGGAAAAAATTCCGCAGGGAAGAAGCCGCCAGGCCTTGGATTCTCTTATGGCAAGTTCTCCGCTTTCTATCCGTCCGCCGTATTTTTTTAATATCGGAATTAAATTATTTTCATAAGCAATTGAGGAATATCCGGAAGCATATCCGTTTATCAGAAAAAATAGGGGATTCGGAGAAAGAATTTTTTGGCACAATTCCATTAATTCCGGAAAATCTTTTTCTATTTTCCAAACTTCGCCTTTGGGGCCACGGCCAAACGCGGGCGGATCCATTATTATTCCGTCGTATTGTTTTTGCCTTTTTATTTCCCGCCGCAAAAAAGCCAAGGCGTCGTCTAAAATCCATCTTATCGGTTTATCCGCCAGTTTTGAAATCTCGGCGTTTTTTTTTGCCCAGGCAATTGCTGTTTTTGAGCCGTCTATATGGCACACTTTTGCTCCGGATTTAGCGCAAACCAAAGAAGCTCCGCCGGTATATCCGAAAAGATTGATTATTGAAATTTCTTTCCGATTTTGCTTTAGGGATTTTGCGATGCAATTAGCAATCCATCCCCAATTATTTTTTTGTTCCGGAAAAACTCCGGTGTGCTTAAAAGGAGTTGGTTTAACAAGAAATTTCAAACCGGAAAATTCTATGGGCCATTCTTCCGGAACACCGGATTTTAAATGCCATCCGGCATTTTCTTTTTCGGCCTTAAACCATCCGTCGGCTTTTTGCCATTCTTTTTCCGGCAATGTTTTTTGCCACAGAGCCTGCGGATCCGGCCGCCGCAAAATAAAATTTCCGTATCTTTCAATCTTTGCTCCGCTGCCCGAATCAATTAATTCGTAATTTTTTTCCGGTTCGGTTATTAAGATAAACGATTGGCGCATAAAAATTTGAAATTTATTTCAATTTAATTGCCACGATTTCCGGAGTGTTTCCTGTTCGCATCGGCGGCCCCCATGCGCCTACCCCATTGGTGATATATATAGAAAAATCACCGTCTTTATGAAGGCCATAATCATATCCCTTATATATCATTTGCGTAATGTAATTTAAAGGAAAGAGTTGTCCTTTATGAGTATGCCCGGACAGTTGTAAATTTACTCCGGAATTTTTTGATTGTTCTATGCTTGTTGGCGTGTGATACAGCAATATAAGCGGCTTGTTTCGGGAGATGTTTTCTTGAGATTTGATTATTTTTTCTATATTTTGGGATTCTCCCATTATACCTTCGCCTTTATTTTCAAAACTGCCGACGTCGGTATTGGAAACGGGGAAATTGATTCCCATTATTTGCAGGCCGTCAACTTCAACCATTTCATTGTTTAAAAATTTTATTTGAGTTTGATTGATGACATTAAGCGCCCTGTCTACGCCAAGATAAACTTCGTGATTTCCGGCGACAAAGAAAACGCCTTTTGACGCCGAAAGATTGCTAAGCGGTTCAACATAGACATTCATATCTTTATCGTCCATTCCGTCAAATAAATCGCCCGTAATCGCTATAATATCGGGATTTAAAGAATTAGTTTGATTAACTATTTTTTGCAAAAAATCTTTTTTATAAACGCGCCCTAAATGAATGTCCGAAAGCTGGACAATGGTCTTATTTTCCCAAACTTCGGGCAGATTTTTTATTTCCACTTCAATGTTTTTTATTTTTGGATTGAACGCGTTATAAGATCCGTATGCGGAATAAATTATTGCCAGAGAAAAAATAACGACGCTGATTAATTGAGTTTTCGCCCGAAAACCGAAAAGTCCGGAAATTAAAATTAATATCCAAATCAAAAGAGTTGCGATAATTAAATTTAAAAGGAGTCCCAGCCAAAAACCAGAAGCAATATAAAAACCATTGATAAAAATATTTTCATACCAGCGGGTTAAAATAGAGGCGACAATAAAGCTGGCGGACAAAAAAAACAACGCGGAAGAGAGGATTATTTTCGCGCCGAATTTAACGATTAAAAAAAATCGTATTATTGAAAAATATAAAAGATAATGAGCGCCTCCAAGAATTATCAATGCCAGCAGTATAAATATGATAAGGCGGATAACCATATATTCGTGATTTAAATTTTTTTATTTGCCCCCCATTTTTTTAATTTCGCATAATGAAAAATTTTATACATTTATAATTTTGCCTTCATAAATATAAACAATGTTAGTGTCGCCATATTTTTCGCTCAAATTATCTTTTGCGGGATATGTATGGCCGTGCAGAAAATATTTTGGTTTTTTGTTTAGTTTTTGATTTGATCAAATAGCTTTCAATTCTTTCTTGATAATATTTTTTTATTCCGACGACATGAGGATGTCAATAAGTTTATCAAGCCTTATTTTGCTTAACATTCAGGAATATTAGAAGTTATTGAAGCGTAGCGGAAGCGAATTGGCGTGGAAGAAAAAGCGCAATCCTTGAAAATTTTACGCACTTTTTCTTGAACCTGATACGCGCTGTTAGGCGATGTAATATAAAATATTTTTTATTTAAGTTCGTCAAGATATTTGGAAAATTCGTCCCAAATGGTCTCCAAAATTTTTTTATCAAATTCTTGAAAAATTTTTTCATCAATTATTTTAAATCGTAAAGTATAATCTATTGGACCTCCCTCGCGATTAATTTCCTCTAAATCTATTTTTATAGCTTCGCTGCCAATTTTTTGATTAATTCGTGCGGCTAATTCAAGAATTTTATCTTTGAATAATCTTTGAATGTTGAGTTCTTGTTCGTTTTTTGTTTCGTCATTAACATAACTCAAATATGGACTTTTGCCCTTTTCTACATGTCCATAGCAACTTTCACGGGGAGTAATTGGCAGTGAAAAAAATTTTTCAAGAATGGGAATTATATTTCTATCAATTTCTTTTGACTCTAATGATTGCTTTAACATTTCTAAATTATCCCCATCTTTGGTAAAAAAATTTGTTTTGAATTTCTCATTCATAAAAATATTTTATATTATTTCGCCTAATGTTTTGGCATATACGATGTTTGCCAGCGGTATAATATGCCCGAAGGGCGACCGTTGGCAAAGATGGGCGAAGCGAAAAGGAGCGAGAAGCGTAGCCGCATATGCCGTGTTGTGCGATGTCATTTTTTACGGATTTTCATAAATAGCCTTTCTGCCCCAGTTGCAGCTAATCCTACCACTAAAAAAATAATTAAATACGACAATAGAAAGCTGAACCATGAAATTTTGAATGGATCTTCCCAAGGAGAGCCAAAATTATATTTCCATGGAAATGGAGGATCAAACCGCGCAAAGTTTTGAGTAATAAATGATATTGGATAGCCAAGTTTTACAGCTTCCATGTCTGTTTTGTCGTAGACAGTCTTTGGAATAGATAAAGTGCCCAATAGAATGATAAGCGAGACAATGGCGACTGATGAGTATTTAATTATTTTTTTCATAGCTAGTGGCATTAGTCAGTAAAAAGTGATTTTATACAACTCGTTTTTATGCGAACTTATTGGTATATAAATACGAAAAGTTGTATGTTGTGAGAACTTTTGGTATTATTTTATAGCTGTTGCTGATTATGGCTAAATTATAGCATAATTTGGATGAATCTATAAGGATTATTGGGGCATCAAAATATCGGGACAACCCAATTGTATGCCAAGGTGACTAATCCGATGATTAAAAATATAAAAAGTCCTTTGGCTTGAATCTAATTTTATGGAAAATATAAGAAATTTTTGCATAATCGCGCATATTGATCATGGAAAGTCCACTTTAGCGGACAGGTTTTTGGAATTGACCGGGAGCGTGGAAAAAAGAAAGATGCGCGAACAATATTTAGACAAGATGGATTTGGAAAGGGAAAGGGGGATTACGATTAAAATGACTCCCGTAAGAATGTCCTATATTCTGAATTCTAAATTCTATATTCTAAATCTTATAGACACGCCTGGGCATGTGGATTTTTCTTATGAAGTTTCTCGCGCTTTGGCTGCCGTTGAGGGCGCGATTCTTTTAGTTGACGGCAGCCAGGGAATACAAGCGCAAACTCTTTCTAATTTTGAAATTGCCAAAAAACAGGGATTGGCGATTATTCCCGCGATAAATAAAATTGACTTGGATATTCCCAATCTGGAAAGCTTGAAGCAGTCGCTTTTGGATTTAACGGGATATGATAAGGTTTTTTTGGTTTCCGGTAAAACCGGACAGGGAGCAAAAGAGCTTTTAGAAGAAGTGGCAAAAGTTGCGCCGCCTCCTTTGGGTATGGCGGAAAATTCGCTGCGAGCGCTGATTTTTGATTCGCATTATGATTCTCACAAAGGCATTGTCGCCCATATAAGAATCGTTGACGGAACTATTAAATCCAATGATAAATGCGTTTTAATGAGCAGTGGCAGTGAATTTGAAGTTTTGGAGTCGGGCTATTTTATTCCGGAAATGAAAAAAACAAATGGATTAAGCGCGGGCGAAATAGGATATATCGCGACCGGAATAAAACAAGCGGGTTTGATTAAAATCGGCGACACCATCTCCAAATTCCAAATTCCAAATTCCAAATTACAAATATTACCGTTGCCCGGCTACAAAGAATCTCAGCCTATGGTGTTTGCCGGAATTTATCCCGAAACAGCGGATGAATACGAGTTATTTAAGGCCGGCTTATTAAAATTAAAGCTAAACGACGCTTCGTTGTCTTTTGAATCGTCTTATCAGGAAGGGCTAGGCAGAGGATTCACATGCGGATTTTTGGGGCTTTTGCATTTTGAAATTGTTTTGGAACGGTTAAAACGGGAATACGAACTTTCACTGGTGGCTACCGCGCCTTCGGTCCTTTATAAAATAGTCTTAAAAGACGGGAGCGAAAAAATTATATATAAAGTATCAGAAATGCCCAATTCAGCCGAGATTAAAGAGATTAAAGAGCCGTGGATTAATTTAGAGATTGTTTTGCCAAAAGAATATTTGGGCGGAATTTTAACTTTGGCAAGTCAAAACAGGATGATTTATAAAGCTACGGAATCAATCGGAGAAAAATTACGGTTGCTTTTTGAAGCTCCGATGATGGAAGTGATTTATAATTTTTACGATAAATTAAAAAGCGTTTCTTCGGGATATGCTTCCATGAGTTATAATTTGTTAGACTGGAGATTTGGAGATTTGACGAAGTTGGATATTTTAGTTGCCGGCGCGATTATTCCCTCTTTGTCAAAAATAATCCATAAAAGCCGTTTGGAAATGGAGGCCCGGTTTTCGGTAAAAAAATTAAAAGAACTTTTACCCAGAGAAAATTTTGCTTTGGCTTTGCAGGCGGCTATTGACGGAAGAATTTTAGCCCGAGAAACCATACCGGCTCTTAAAAAAGACGTTACGGGCTATCTTTATGGAGGCGATAGGACCAGAAAAATGAAATTATGGAAAAAACAGCAAAGAGGGAAGAAAAAAATGAAAGAGTTGGGGCAGGGCAGGGTAAATATCCCATCAGAGGTGTTTTTTAAGATGCTTTCATAACAAACTTTTGAGTAAATAAATATTAAAAAAGACAGTTTCGCAGTGGCGGGACTGTTTTTATTATCTCGGTAGGTGAGATAGGTAGTATTTATAAGGTTTTTTAAACAATTATGAAATTTATGCTTTGTGGATAACTTATATTTGCTTACAATAAAACCAAGTGGTAAAATTATAATACAAATGAATAAAATTAATAAATATCGTTGGGCGATATTTCATAAAATAACAATCTCGGTATCCGAGATGCATAAAATGATTAAAGAACAATATATAAGTTTAAAAGAGGCGGCTAAAATATCGGGTTATACCACGGATTATTTAGGTCAGCTTATTCGCAAGGGCAAGATTCCCGGAAAACAGGTTTATTGCAATATTGCTTGGATGACAACCGAAGAAGGATTGAGAGAATATATGGAAAAAAATTCCGGAAAAAATGGAAGTCAGACGAATTTATCTCTAAAAGAGAGGGTGGTGGAAAAAATAAGACAGGCAAAAATAAAGTTTTTTGAGCATAAAAAGCCCTCGGATTGGTTTCGGATGGCTTTATATTTTGTGGTGGCGGCGTCGCTTTTATTTTCTTTTTTGCTTTTTTACATTTTTTCGGTAAATTTGGAAAAAAAATTGGAGCAAAGCGCTATAAAAAAAGCAACTTCGGATATTGAGGCGGTCCAATAATGTTGTTCATAATCCAATAAGCGAGCTTTTTGTTTTACTAAGCCGCAAGATAGCCAATTTATCATATTAATAAGAGACATTTTATAATTACTTAAATA
>CAYTHZ010000002.1:0-12231 GCA_964437745.1 uncultured Candidatus Saccharibacteria bacterium | reverse complement strand
ACCAAGCGAAAAATCGCTAATAGAATATTTAGCGTAAATACTTAAATATAGGTTTAATGAAAATAGTCCAAGACATAATTTTCGCTGTTCCTAAAAAACGGACGCAAAGCCGCGAATTTTTTGGCGCAAAAATGAGATGGGTGGCGATGAATGATGTAATCGCCGCAAAGACAGAAAGAGAAGCTAAAAAGAAATTAAGCGGCAATATTTTTCCAAAAATTTTAGCATTATGCTTAATCGGGCTTTTGGTTGTTATTCCGATTGCCCCGGTTTTCGGCGAAGAGATGGTAATGGATAGCCAGCCAGCCGAGGCGGAAAGCGTTGCCGATGGCGCGGACATAACGATGCGGACAGGCGCGGAGAGCAATGATATTGTTGAATCGGCTGATTCGGCGATTAATAACTCCGGCTCCGGCGACATAAATGACGCAAATAATGATTTTGGCGGCGATGGTTTAGTCGCGGTTGAACAGAATCTGCCGTCGGAAATCAGCCAGCCGGCGGAGATTCAAGCCAATGATATTTATTCGGGAGGGACTTTAACGCAAAATCAGCCGGAAAATATTTTCAGCGCAACGACTTCTATAATATTAGAGGAGGCGACTTCTTGTTTATTTAATTTGACTGCTTCTTCAAATTCAAATTTATTAAGCGAACAAAGTTTTAAAGAGCGAATAGAAACGGAATTGAAAAGCAATTGCGCAGATTTGGATGAGGTTGGGTATTATTGTTTAAAAGATCGGTTGTCGGCGGATTTAATTCCTTCTAAAAAATCGTTTGCGTCCGGATTTAAATCTTTTAAGGATTATAATGGGGGTGATAAAGAAATTTATTTTGAATCCAGCGGAGGGACTTTTCAGATTACAGACAATAATTATGATGATATTTTTCCCAATCAGGATATTTCAGGAAATCGCGCGGTTTGGCAGGGGCAAGTTGGCGGCCGCTGGCAGGTTTTTTTAGCTTCGCGAAAAACGCGAATAGACGCGAATATCAACGCGAATGAGCGCGAAAATTTGGCGTCGGATCCAAGCGATATTTCTCAGGATTTCAAGGAGGAGAATCATATTAATGTAAGAATAGCGGATGATAATTCCAGTTGGATTGTTTCGCAGATTACTAATAGCGATTCTAATAATATGAATCCTCAAATTAGCGGAGAGTATATTGTTTGGCAGGGGTGGGTTGACGGGAATTGGGAGATCTTTTTCGCGCATCGTAATCCACGAATCGCAACGAATAGCGCGACGAATGGCAACGAATATAATTCCGGTTGGAATATTAAAAGAATCACGAATAATTCTTATCACGATATGTTTCCGAAAGTCGGGGGCGGGATGATAACTTGGCAGGCGTTTAAGGACGGAGTTTGGCAGGTGTTTGTTTATGATATTAAAACTAATACAACTTCTCAAATAACAAAAGGAGAAGGCAAATATGAAAATCCGCGGCTGGCGATTATTTGGGAAAATCGGGACAGCGGCGGAAATATAGAAATGTCCGGCTACGATCTTTCAACCGGAGAAGCGATTTCTTTCGGCGAAAAAAATAACAAAGCAAAGCCGATTGATATTCCCGATTTGCCGCTTGGCGATAGCCAAATTATTATTTCTTCAAGCAGTATTGTTATAAAAGAGGCGTCAAGTTCTGCGCCGGATTCTAATAATGAATAAAATTTTATAACATTATGAAACAACAAGATTATTATGTAGGACAAGCGAAAACGGAAAATAAGAAAAGGAGAAATATTTTTATTGTAATTATTTTTATTCTTGTTATAAGCAATGCGGCGACTTTGGGTTTTTTGATTTATCAAAATCGTCCGGAAGCTGTCAGGCGGTTTAATAATCCTTATCCATTGATTGATTTGGCGCGCAGCTTTATGGAGCAGAAATATTTTTTCAGCACCATAGAGCCCGCGCGCCAAAAAATGGAAGATATTGTTAAAAAATACGAAAAAGAAGGAAATCAAGCAGGAGTGTATTTTGAGTTTTTAAACACCGGCGCCAATGTTTCCATAAATCAAGATGTTCGTTTTTGGCCGGCAAGCTTAAACAAGATGCCGACCGTGTTTGCGGCTATGAAAAAAGCGGAAAAAGGAGATTGGAAATTAACCAATGAGCTTGTTTTATTTTCGGAAGATAAAGATGAGCGATTCGGAGAATTTTATAAAAAAACGGTTGGCGCCAGATTTACCATTGAAGAATTGCTTAAAGAAACTTTGATTAACTCTGATAATACGGCTCACAGGATTTTAGCGCGCAATCTTTCCAGCGAAGATTATGCGGATACATTTGAAGCATTGGGCATGGAAAAGTTTTTTGACGAAAATTATGACATTACCGCAAAAGAATACTCCCATATTTTTAGGGCTTTGTATTCGGCGAGTTATTTAAACCGCGAGAATTCCCAAAAAATTCTTCAATGGCTTTCGGAAACTCGTTTTGACGAGCTGTTAAAAAGCGGAGTCCCTGACGGGGTTTTATTTTCCCATAAAATCGGAGAAGAATTTGAAGAGTCTGTTTTCCTTGATTCGGGAATTGTTTACGTTCCCAATCGTCCTTATCTTTTAACTGTAATGGTAAAAGCGCAAAGCGGGGGAATTGAAAAAGCCAAAGAAATTATGAAAGCTTTATCTCATTCAGCCTATGATTACGTGGCTAACAATTAAAAAATCTTTTAAGCTAATAGCTGTGTCTTTTCTTATAGTCGCGTTTTTTTTCTTGGGATTTCCGTCATCCGCGCTTTTGGATTTTATAGCACAAAAGATAAAAGACAGAAATATTGTTGATTCTTTATATTTAGCCTTGAAAGATTCTAATGTTATAGATAAGAGATTGGCTGATTTGTTGCGCCCGAAAGTCCAAGAAGCCAAGGCCTCCGCTTTTCAAATGCAGACCGGCTACTTCATCGGCGACGGCGCCGCCAAATCAATCACCGGATTAAATTTCAAGCCCGAACTCATTCTTTTAAAGCCCGACACCACTGCCGGCACCGGCGCTTTATGGAAAACAAGAGCCATGCCTGTTTTAAATGTCCCGTATTTTATTGCCGCGGCTGATATAGTAGGCGCCATTGAATTGGAAAACGACGGATTCACGGTAAACACCGCTAATTCCAATACTGCCAATGTAGGCCACACCTGGGCGGCTTTTTCCGGTTCAAATTGTTCATCCAGCGGAACTTTCTGCGTTGGTTCATATATAGGAAACGGAACTTCTCCCAGAGCCATTACCATTGGTTTCCAGCCCGATTTAGTCTGGGTAAAACAATCAACAGCTGTCGCTGGAAACTGGAGGTCCAGTTCAATGCCTAATAATCACGGACAATATTTTACTGCAACAAATCAAAATACTGACGGCGCGCTTTTCACCACTTTGGACGCAACCGGTTTTACTGTCGGATCCACCAATAATGCCAGCGCCGCGATTTACTACTACGTTGCTTTTAAAAACGTTTCCGGTTCAATAAAAGCGGGAACATACGCCGGCAACGGAACTTCTCAAAGCATCGGCAGCATGGGATTCCAGCCGGATTTTGTTTTTGTAAAAAACGCAAATGCCGGGACTGCGGTGGGAGCTGTCTATAACATCACCGAATCTTACGGAGACAATTCCAGTTATTATACCGATACCGCCAATTTAGTCGGAGCCATCACTTCTTTGGATTCAGACGGATTTTCGGTCGGCTCTCAATCAGCCGCCAACGGCAATGCCAATACTATATATTACGCCGCTTTCGGAGGAGCTCCGGATTATGCCTCGTCAGGAACTTTTACAATGGCCGAAGGTTTATACACAGCTGACGGAAATTACCGGATAATTTCCGGATTATCGTTTGATCCTGATTTGGTGATTATTAAAGGCGACACTACTCAAGCTGGAGTTTTCAGGATTAAAATGATGTCAGGAGACTCCACCGCTTATTTAGATTCCGCCACCGCTAATTTTGCCGGAGGCATTATTTCTTTAAACGAAGACGGATTTACAATTGGGACTAATGCCGCGGTTAATTCATCGGGAGTTGTCTATTATTGGTCAGCTTACGGAAACGCCTGGAATCCGGACACCAACTCCGGAGCTTCTGATTTTTTCATCGGCGCTTATTACGGCAATGGCATTGATTTAAGAAACATCACCCGCCTTCCTTTTCAGCCGAATTTAGTGTCAATTAAAAGAAACGGCGCCACAG
This sequence comes from uncultured Candidatus Saccharibacteria bacterium, assembly GCA_964437745.1. Classification (GTDB taxonomy): domain Bacteria; phylum Patescibacteriota; class Minisyncoccia; order UBA6257; family CAYTHZ01; genus CAYTHZ01. Next base: position 8,040 of record CAYTHZ010000002.1, on the reverse strand, counting down.
GAGGAACTTTCAGGACATCGGTTCATTCAGGAGATTCTTCCAGCTTTTTTGCCGCTACTGCCGATGCCGCCAATAATATTCAGACATTTAATACAGACGGATTCCAGGTCGGAACAACCGCCAATGTCAACACTGCCGCCAACTATTATTGGTATTTCGGCTTTAAATCTGGAACTAATTTTGTTGTTAATTCTTATTCAGGCAATGGAACCAGCCAAAATATCACCAATGTCGGATTTTCTCCCGACAATTTATGGGTTAAAAGAACCACTGCTGTAAGAGGCGTTTCAAGAACCAATAGCATGGCAACGGACAGCGCCGCTCCTTTTATCAACGCAGCTTTAATTACAGGAGCAATAACCGGTTTGCTTTCCAATGGATTTTCCGTTGGCTCTGCCACCGAGACAAACGCCGGCGGAGGAAGTTATTGGTATGTTGGGTGGAACAGCAATTCCAGTCAAGGCGGACCTGCTTCATATAATATAACTACCGGCTACTTCATCGGCGACGGCGCCGCCAAATCAATCACCGGATTAAATTTCAAGCCCGAACTCATTCTTTTAAAGCCCGACACCACTGCCGGCACCGGCGCTTTATGGAAAACAAGAGCCATGCCTGTTTTAAATGTCCCGTATTTTATTGCCGCGGCTGATATAGTAGGCGCCATTGAATTGGAAAACGACGGATTCACGGTAAACACCGCTAATTCCAATACTGCCAATGTAGGCCACACCTGGGCGGCTTTTTCCGGTTCAAATTGTTCATCCAGCGGAACTTTCTGCGTTGGTTCATATATAGGAAACGGAACTTCTCCCAGAGCCATTACCATTGGTTTCCAGCCCGATTTAGTCTGGGTAAAACAATCAACAGCTGTCGCTGGAAACTGGAGGTCCAGTTCAATGCCTAATAATCACGGACAATATTTTACTGCAACAAATCAAAATACTGACGGCGCGCTTTTCACCACTTTGGACGCAACCGGTTTTACTGTCGGATCCACCAATAATGCCAGCGCCGCGATTTACTACTACGTTGCTTTTAAAAACGTTTCCGGTTCAATAAAAGCGGGAACATACGCCGGCAACGGAACTTCTCAAAGCATCGGCAGCATGGGATTCCAGCCGGATTTTGTTTTTGTAAAAAACGCAAATGCCGGGACTGCGGTGGGAGCTGTCTATAACATCACCGAATCTTACGGAGACAATTCCAGTTATTATACCGATACCGCCAATTTAGTCGGAGCCATCACTTCTTTGGATTCAGACGGATTTTCGGTCGGCTCTCAATCAGCCGCCAACGGCAATGCCAATACTATATATTACGCCGCTTTCGGAGGAGCTCCGGATTATGCCTCGTCAGGAACTTTTACAATGGCCGAAGGTTTATACACAGCTGACGGAAATTACCGGATAATTTCCGGATTATCGTTTGATCCTGATTTGGTGATTATTAAAGGCGACACTACTCAAGCTGGAGTTTTCAGGATTAAAATGATGTCAGGAGACTCCACCGCTTATTTAGATTCCGCCACCGCTAATTTTGCCGGAGGCATTATTTCTTTAAACGAAGACGGATTTACAATTGGGACTAATGCCGCGGTTAATTCATCGGGAGTTGTCTATTATTGGTCAGCTTACGGAAACGCCTGGAATCCGGACACCAACTCCGGAGCTTCTGATTTTTTCATCGGCGCTTATTACGGCAATGGCATTGATTTAAGAAACATCACCCGCCTTCCTTTTCAGCCGAATTTAGTGTCAATTAAAAGAAACGGCGCCACAGGAGGAACTTTCAGGACATCGGTTCATTCAGGAGATTCTTCCAGCTTTTTTGCCGCTACTGCCGATGCCGCCAATAATATTCAGACATTTAATACAGACGGATTCCAGGTCGGAACAACCGCCAATGTCAACACTGCCGCCAACTATTATTGGTATTTCGGCTTTAAATCTGGAACTAATTTTGTTGTTAATTCTTATTCAGGCAATGGAACCAGCCAAAATATCACCAATGTCGGATTTTCTCCCGACAATTTATGGGTTAAAAGAACCACTGCTGTAAGAGGCGTTTCAAGAACCAATAGCATGGCAACGGACAGCGCCGCTCCTTTTATCAACGCAGCTTTAATTACAGGAGCAATAACCGGTTTGCTTTCCAATGGATTTTCCGTTGGCTCTGCCACCGAGACAAACGCCGGCGGAGGAAGTTATTGGTATGTTGGGTGGAATAATTCCGCGGCGGTTACAATAACTATTGGTTCAAGCGGAACCCAGAATTCTCCTTTTAATATTCCTTCCAATAATGTTAATATTGGCGGAGCTTTTACATTTATAACTAATGCTCAAGGAGCTAATATTTCTCAGATTATTATTTCCGCTTCCAGCACTTTTTCCAGCCAAAATTATCTTTCTGACGCGGTATTGTTTTATAAGCAGGAAGCTGTTTGTTCGTCTTTTATTCCGGCTGACGCTGCTCAATTTAACGCTTCGGGAGTCGGATTTAATTCTTCTGGAAAAGCGACAACCACCGGTTCTATGAATATTTTGTCCGCCAACACTTGCGTTTATGTCCGGTTGGATATTGCGAGTTCCACTCCTGATGGCGGAGTGTTTGATATTGAAATTTCCAATCCGCCAAACGATATTATCGCTTCCGAGGGAACAATTACTCCCGCATCCGCAGTGGCTATCAGCGGGGTAAGCGTTGTTTTGGCGACAATTTTTACGCAGAATTATTTTCGTTTTTATGTTGATAATAATTCGCTGACGCCTTCGGATCCATGGCCAGCCGGCGGAACAGATTTGGGAGAAAATACTTCTATTACTTATACTGATTCTCCGCCTTCAAGCGGCGACAGATTAAGAATAAGAATGTCTTTGGCAATAAGCAATAATTTTTTTCCCACAAGCACTCAGGATTTTAAATTGCAATTCGGCCAGAAAACAACCACTTGCGGAGCTATCTCCGATTGGAATGATTTAGGAAATCCGGGCAGTTCGGCAATTTGGCGCGGCTATAACGGAACGCCGGTTGCGGGAACCGCTCTTTCGGGAAATCCGCCCACTCCGGGAGATTTACTGCTTTCTATTTCTGATAGAGCTGGAACTTATGAAGAGCAAACCGCTTCCAGTTTAAATCCTTATCGGGTCAATATAACAGAAGACATAGAATATGATTGGTTAGTCCAAAACAACGGAGCCGCAGCCGGAGCTGATTATTGTTTCCGCATGATAATGTCTTCCGGCGCTCCTTTGCCGGCAAATTATTATCCGACGCTTGTAACGGCTGTTTATATGCCTCGTTCGCAAAATTGGCAGTGGTTTGATGATGAAAATAATGAAACTCCCAATATTCCGCTGGCTGATGAAAATGTCGCGCCTGTTGATATTCAAAATAATAACATTATAAAATTAAGAATGGCAGTTAATGAAATAGCGGGGATTGCCGGAACTAATGTTAAATTTAAATTGCAGTATTCCGAATATTCCGATTTTTCTTCCGAAGTTTATGATTTAACCGAAATAGGAAGCTGCGCGAGCGCGGATGTTTGGTGCTACGGCGACGGCGTTGACAATGATGACGACCCTATTGTTTCGCGGAAACTTTCGGACACCACTGCCAACGGCCGGCACAACGAATCGGGAATTTCTACTTCCACCTTTGACCCTCTGGCGCTGACTGTCACGGAATTTGAATTTACCATAAAAAGTTCGGCGCCGAAAATTAACACAGTTTATTTTTTCCGGGCATATGATATTACTTACAACCAAATTGTCGTAAAAAATACGGGGAACAGTTATCCGAGTTTGAGCACCGGCGGAACCATTTTGAATTTTCAGATAAACGGGCTTCCGGCGGGGACCAATACCGAAGGCATTGTAACGGATATTGATTCTTCCACCACTTCTATTCCTTTCGGTCTTTTAACCGTCGGCGCTTCAACCAAGGCCGCTCAACGTTTTACGGTTACCACAAATGCGCCTCAAGGTTATCAGATTTTTGTTTTTGCGCGGCAGGGATTTTTGCATACTGCTTACGATTCAACGGAAATTAATCCGGTTGACGCGGAAAATTCAAGCCCGGCGGGATGGTCTACGGCTTGCGTTTCAACATCCACTGGTTGTTTCGGCTATCACGCGGGAGATAACATTTTATACGGAGGTTCCATCCGATTTACGCCCGATGACAGTTATGCTAAATTTTCCACCACTGCCGCCGAAGAAATAGTTTACACTGGCTCTCCTGTGGATAATGAAACAACAGATTTTGTTTACAGAGTCCAAATAAGCAGTCAGCAGGCGGCCGGATCTTATCAAAGCAAGACGGTGTTTATAATAGTGCCGACGTTTTAATGGAATATGGAATATGGAATATGGAATTTCCCCTTTTAATGGAATTTAGAATTTGGAATATGGAATTTAGAATATGGAATTTTAAATTTTAAATTATGGAAGATAAAAAGAAAATACAATCTTTTACTGATTTAGAAGTTTGGCAAGAAGCTCATAAGCTGGTTATTTTAATATATGAAATAACAAAAAAATTTCCCAAAGAAGAACTTTTTGGCTTAACTTCTCAAATGAAACGAGCCGCTATTTCTATCACTTCTAATATTGCAGAGGGATTTTCTAGATTTTCTTACAAAGAAAAAGTTCAATTTTATTCAATAGCTCGCGGCTCTTTAACGGAGTTGCAAAATCAATTATTAACGGCAAAAGACATAATATATCTTGACAGCGAAAGTTTTAAGCAATTATCTAATCAATCAATTATCGTTCATAAACTATTAAACGCCTTTATTAAAAGCACTAAATCGCCAAATTCCAAATTCCAAATTCCAAATTCTTTTATACTCACATTATTGTCAGTATTTTATATTTTTTATCCTTTTTATGCGGGAGCTTCTTTTATATCAGTCGCGCCCGCGATAATAGATTTAAAAGCCTATCCCCGGGATATTCTAAGCGGAAAAATTACGATAACCAACAACGATTCGGCGAAAAAAGACATTTATGTTTTCGTTTACGATATTTCAAGCGAAACCGGCCAAGAACAATTTTTAGATCCTTCGCGGGCCGATAAATCTTCTTCTTTGGCAAATTGGCTTTCTATTTCAAGGGGCGTGATAGAGCTTCTGCCTAAAGAACAAAAAGAAATTGATTGGCGCGTAGATGTCAATCTTTCGGCGAAAACCGGTATTTACCATTCGGTTATTTATTTTTCCGACGGAACGGTAAGGGCGGACGCGGAAAAAAAATTAAAAGAGGCGCCGAAGGTTTTAATGAATCTGGAAGCGCGGGAAAAAATAATAGAAAGCGCCCAGCTGAAAAAATTCTTTGCCGAAAAAAATTATTTTTTCAAAACGCCGGCAAAATTTTATTTTCAAATGGAAAATATCGGCAACCGGGCCGTTTTTCCGGAAGGAGAAATTATAATTTATAAAATCTCCGGAGAAGAAATCGCGTCTTTAAAAATAGAAGGCGAAAATATGGCGCCCAATGAGATTAAAAAAATGGGGAAAGAGTGGTATTTTAAAAATCGCGCCGGAAAATTTAAAGCCTTCTTGGATATTTCATACGGACCGGGGAAAAGATTTCAGGACACGGTTTTTTTCTGGGCAATTCCTTTCGAGGAAAAACATTGTTTCAATTCCTTACGAAAAAATATTTTTGGCGCTTGGCATTTCTCTGGCTGTTGTAGTAATTTTAGTTATGGTAATACAAAGAGCGTTCGTTAGAAAATAGAAAATAGTAAATAGAAAGTAGAATTATTTTCTATTTAAAATTATGAAAAAAATAAATAAAAATTTAAAACTAATAAACAAATTAAAAACTTTTACTTTTTATTTTCTACTCTATCCAATTTTTCTACTTTCTATTTTTTATTTTCTACTTTCTGTTGAAAGCGCGTCTGCCGCCAACGATGGTTTGTCGTTAACCGTCACTCCTCCCTTGTTCCAGCTTAATATCGGACCCGGAGAATTTTGGGCAAGTTCTATCAAGGTGGCGAATACCAATCCTTATGATTTGAATATTTACGCTTCGGCGGTGAATTTTTCTCCCAGAGGCGAAGACGGGCAAGGAAGCTTTATCCCCTTGGTTTTTCAGGACGAAGAAAGCAAAAAGGCTTCTTTGGCTGGGTGGATTAATGTTCCCGCAGATTCTGTTTTGGTGCCAAAAGGCCAGACCGGCGAAATTCCTTTTAGCGTTAAAATTCCTCAGGATGCGCCGCCGGGCGGCCATTACGCGGCTATTTTGGTGGGAACAAGGCCTTTTGGCGGCAAAGAAGATGGCGCTCTAATTAGCGTTTCCAGTATGGTTTCGTCTTTGTTTTTTGTAAGCGTAAAGGGCGATATAATAGAGAGCGCCAATATTCGCGAATTTAGGACGGAAAAAGATTTTTATCAGAAGCCCAAAGCTAATTTTATCTTGCGGTTGGAAAACGGCGGGAATGTGCATATTCAGCCTCAGGGCGACATTGCCATATATAATATGTGGGGCAAAAAAAGGGGAAAGATTTTTATTAATCAGCAAACGACTTTTGGAAATGTTTTGCCGAAAAGTGTCAGAAAGTTTTCTTTTGATTGGATCGGCGAAGAAAGTATTTTTGAAGCCGGCAGGCATAAAGCGATTGCCACTTTAAGCTACGGGCAATACGGCAGGCAAAATATTTCCGCTGTTGCTTATTTTTGGATTGTTCCGGTCTTTCCTATTTTAGGAACATTATTTGGATTGGGCTTGATATTAATTGTTTTGGCATGGGGAATTAAAGCGTATATTAAAAAAGCTTTGCTCCTGGAATCGGAAAAAAGAGGAATTAATTTTGCTAAAGATAAAAAAGTTTTTGAAGGTGAAATATTGGATTCGCAACTTGATTTGCAGAGCCGAACAGCAAAGGATGAAAAATTTAATTTAAAAATTTTAACGGAACCGATGCAGGAAGGAATTTTAGATTTGAAAACCGCCATAACCAAACAGCAGGAAAGCCAAAAAGATAAAACGCGGTCATTTTTAGAAATAATTTCTGTTTACAAAATCGTATTGATTATTATATTTAAAAAATATTATAAAGTTTTGATTTTTCTTTTAGCTCTTGTCGCGCTGTTTGCTTTTTTGGGAATTTATTTCGGCGAAGCCTTGATTCCTTCGCGGGACTTTGAAATTATTTTGCGGAAAGACGGAATATAGGAAATTAAAAAAAGCTGCTATGTTGAAAATTAGTGGATAAACTATTAAAAAGCGGATAATCGCGTTGAAATACCTGTGGATAACTTTTACTTGTATCGCGAAAATTATAATTAACAAAGGCTCTTTAACAATGAAATGTAATATTTGCTTTAGCGCGGGCAGATGTTATAATAACAATAGGTAAATTATTTCTCCCTTTTAATGTAAAAGCGGATATTCGCGGATCAATGCGCGGATAGACGCGGATACAGAGAGGGGAGGGTCGGAAATAATTTGTCTGTTAAAGATTATATGCGCATATAATTTTATTAAAAAAATATTAAAAAATCATGAAAAAGATGCAATCGGGTTTCATAAAAATTACTTCTGTTTTCACGATTTTCGCCTTGGTGATTGCTCTTGGCGGATTTTTGCTTAATTCAGTCAAAGCGGCGACTTTGGGAAGCGTAAGAGACACTCTTTCTGATTCTGATTTAAGCGCCGCCGCTAATCATATTATTCAGTTCACTACGCAAAGCGCTTTGACTGCGGGCAATACCATAAAAATTCAGTTTGATCCGATAACCGACGCTTTTTCCAATTTGGGAAATATTGTAATCAGCACTGATATCGCGGTAACCGGTATGACATTGACCGCGGCTTGCAGCGGCGCAGCCAGCGAAGTTACCGCGGCGGTTGACAGCGCGGAGCCTGATGAAAATATCACTTTCACGGTTTGCTCCGGCGATACTGTTGGCGCGGGTGCCAAAGAAGTGAGGATAAATAATAATAAAATCACCAATCCTTCAAGCGCTGGCTCTTATATCGTCCGCATTACCACCACTAACGACTCCGGAGATTTGCGAGTTGCCAT
>CAYTHZ010000001.1:0-33481 GCA_964437745.1 uncultured Candidatus Saccharibacteria bacterium | reverse complement strand
CGCCATGGAAACGGAGGTAAACTTGCCTTTTATCACATCCGACGCCCATGGACCAAAACATTTTCTTTTAAAATTAACCAGAGCCAAACTGGAAGAACTGGTTATGGATTATATTGACCGCTCCGTTGAATTGGTAAAACAAACCGTCAAAGAATGCAATTTTCAAATTCAAGACATAGATGAAGTTATAATGGTGGGCGGACAAACCAGAATGCCGAAAATCCAGCAAAAGGTAAAAGATCTTTTCAACAGAGAGCCGCATCGCGACATAAATCCGGATGAAGTGGTGTCATTGGGCGCGGCAATCCAAGGAGGAATATTACAGGGCGAAGTAAAAGACGTTTTGCTTTTAGATGTGACGCCTTTGAGCTTAGGCATTGAAACTTTAGGAGGAATAGCGACTCCGATGATAGCCAAAAACACCACGGTCCCGACGTCAAAAACCCAGATTTTTTCAACTGCTTCGGATAATCAGCCATCGGTTGAAATTCATGTTGTCCAAGGCGAAAGAAATATGGCGGCGGACAACAAGACCTTGGCGAGATTTATTTTAGACGGCATCCCGCCGGCGCCAAGAGGCATGCCGCAAGTTGAAGTAACATTTGATATTGACGCCAACGGAATTTTAAACGTTAAAGCCAAAGACAAAGCTACCGGCAAAACGCAATCAGTCCGAATTGAAGCTTCTACCGGACTCTCAAAAGAGCAAATAGAAAAAATGAAATCCGACGCCGAACAGTTCGCCGCGGAAGACCAAAAGAAAAAAGAAACGGTAGAAGCCAAAAATATGGCAGACAACCTTGTTTATGTTTCCGAAAAAAGCCTTAAAGACGCCGAAGGAAAAATTTCCGAAGAAATAAAACAAGAAATAGAGGAAAAAATAAACGAATTAAAAAAAGCAAAGGAAGGCGATAATTCCGCAGACATTAAAACAGCGGCAGAAAATCTTTCCCGAGCTATCCAAAAAATCGGCGAATCTCTCTATAAAAAACAACCTGAATCCTCCGAACAAAATGAAGAAAAAGTAGACAATAAAGGCCCGGAAGATGTAAAATATAAAGAAAAGGAATAATAAAATCAGCCCACAGCCAACAGACCGCCGACTACAGATTATTATGAGTCTTGAATCATTATTATAGTCAGTAGACGATGGTCCGTAGTCTTTCATACATGGAGATCTCCACTTTTCAAGCTCATCAAAAAAAAATATCCGAAATATTTTTAAAAAAAACGGTCATTTTTTTAATCGCCTCCATCGCGAGCTTTGTAATCGGCTATTACTTTTGGCAAATTATATACGAAAAAAATTTCAGCGCCTATCCATTTTTTTTAGCAGCAATATTAATTTCCGCCATTATTTTCAATATAACTTCGCTGGCTGTCGGTTCTTATAGATTTTTAATTTTATATTCCATAATCGGAACGGTTTTATTATATTTTCCGTTATTTTTAAATTGGGGAAGCGTTTTAAAAAATATTTGGATATTTATCGCGTGTTTTTTCATATCAGCCGCGCTTTGGCTGTGGGGAAGCCGCAAAATAAAAAATGAGGCGGCAAATATTATAAAAATAAAATGGTGGAAGATAGGAAGCTGCGGGCTTAAATTTTTTTTCTGGTCTTTAACCTTTGTAATCGCCGCGCTTTTATATTTTTCTCCTCAATTTAAACTGGGATTATTGATTAATGAAAACAGTTTTAATAAAATACTTCAATCGGCTACTCCGGCAGTTAAATATTTTATTCCTAATTTTAACTGGAATATGACGGTAGATGAATTTATCCAAAAACAAGCCGAACAGCAATTATCCGGACAAAAACCGAAAACAGAAACTTATCTCAAGCAACTCTCCGATTTAGGCGTTGTTCCGGAATATGCTTTTGTAGGAGAAAATATAAACAAAATGTTAGCAACCATAAACAATCAATCAATTGCTGAACAATACAAAGAAGGACTTTCTTCAAAGCTGGGCATTAAAATATCGGGGCAAGAAAAATTAAATGAATTTACCTATACAATGGCGCTTTCACAATACCGCAAAGCTTCTTTGAAGACGCAAAATTACATATTAGTTGCCATCATCGCAATTATCGCATTGACCGCTAAAAGCGTCAGTATTGTTTTGGGGTGGATCGCTCTTATAACGGGATTTTTGATTTATGAATTGCTTATTGCCAATGGATTTCTAAAAATAACAAGCGCGAACACTTTGAAAGAAAAAGTAGAATTATAAAACCTCTATATAATTTTCGCGGTTTTTTCGCCCCTGTTTCGTTGTCATTTGTTTTAGAATTCGCTGCCATTCGTGGATTATATTAAAAACAAGGTTTTCATTTCCGGGCGAACGCAGATTAAATCACCCAATATTTCACAAAAGGTCTTACAAAATCATGGAAAACAATTACTATAAAACTCTGGGAATTGACAAAAACGCTTCCGAAGAAGAAATTAAAAAAGCCTATCGTAAAATGGCCCATCTTTATCATCCCGACAGACCTGGCGGAAACGAAGAAAAGTTCAAAAAGATAAACGAAGCATACCAAATTCTTTCCAACAAGCAAAAGCGCGAACAATACGACAGATTCGGCCAAACATTTGACGGCGCGGGAGGATTTGGCAGCCCTTTTTCCCAAAGCAGAAGCCGAACATTTACAGAAGAGGATTTAAGAAAAGGTTTTTCTTCTTTCGGTTTTGAAGATTTCGGCGGAACGGAAGATTTATTTGAAAATATTTTTAGCGGATTTGGATTTACAAGAGAAAGGCCGAGTCAAAAACGCGGCTCGGATATAACCGCAAAAATCAACATTATGCTTGAAGAGGCGTTTTTCGGAAAAAAAGAAACTATTTTCTACGATGCGCAAAGTATTTGCGAAGAATGCGGCGGCGGCCAAGCAGGCCGAGGCGGGCGTTGTCGCGGATATTTGTCGTTTGCCCAGGCACGCTGGTATTGCGAAGAATGCGGCGGCGCGGGAGCCAAAAATAAATCCGACATAATCACCTGCTCTGAATGCGGCGGCAAAGGAAAAATTAAAGAAACAAAAGCTACGTTTTTCGGCGCTTTTTCTAATATTGTGGAATGCCGCAAATGCCAAGGCGGCGGGAAAATCGCCAAAAACCCCTGCGCTTTATGCCGCGGCAAAGGATTAATCAATAAAGAAAAACGCCTTGATATTGACATAAAACCCGGCATCAAAAACGAACAAATAATTAAAATAATCGGCGCCGGCAATGCCGGAGAAAAAAACGCCAAAGCCGGAGATCTTTTTATCGTAATTTTAATAAAACCCCATCACATTTTTAAAAGAGACGGAGATGATTTATGCCTGAAAAAAACAATCAACATCGCTCAAGCCGGACTGGGCGATAAAATAGAAATTCCGCTGATAGAAGGAAAAACAGCTGAGATAGAAATTCCCGCCGGCATTTCTTCCGGATCTATTTTAAGAATTAAAAGCAAAGGAATGCCAAAATTCAGTTCTTTTGGCAGAGGAAATCTTTTAATAGAAATAGAAATAAAAACTCCGACCAAGCTCTCTAAAAAAGCCAAAGAATTGCTGGAAGAGCTAAAAAAAGAGTTGTCATAGATTCCGCCAATAGCAATAAATCTAAAACGAACAACAACGAATTCGTCGGCATTCGTCAACCAAATTCGTCGCTATTCGTGAATTACTATGGAAACATCATTGATCATTATTTTAATTGCCATTATTATCGGCTTTGCCGCCATATTTTTACTATTCCGCAGATATCTTTCCCGCCAAGCGATTGAGCGACAAAACGAAAAAGAAAACGAAAAAACCGCCTTATCTTTTTTGCAAAATCAAATAAATGAAATAGGCCGCGCCGTGCATTCCGGAATGGGCGAATCAAACAAAACGCTGCAAAACCAATTCAGCGAGTATGCCAAAATCATCGAAAACGTCAATAAAAATAACAGGGAGCTTGCAGAACGATTAACAAAACTAGACGAAACTAATAAACAAGTGGTTAATTTCGCCGATCAATTAAAAAACCTTCAGGATATTTTGAAAAATCCCAAACAAAGAGGCATATTAGGAGAATATTATTTGGAAACCGTTTTGAAAAACGTTCTTCCCCCGGGAACCTACCAAATGCAATACGCCTTTTCCGACGGAATTATCGTAGATGCCGCGGTTTTTGTGGATAAAAGAATTATCCCAATTGATTCAAAATTCAGTTTGGAAAATTATAACAGAATTTTGGAAGCAAAAGAACCCACGGAAAAGAAAAAGTATGAAGCTGCGGTTATATCCGATTTAAAAACCAGGATTGACGAAACATCAAAATATGTAAAACCCGAAGAAAATACCATGGACTTTGCTTTTATGTTTATACCGTCCGAAGCAGTTTATTACGACTTGTTAATAAATAAAGTTGGCGCCACAGCCGATGACACAAATAATTTAATAAATTATGCCGGAAAAAAAAGAGTAATCGTGGTATCCCCCACTTCATTTTTAGCGTACTTGCAAACGGTGCTTCAGGGATTAAAAAATCAAAAAATATCAGAACAAACAAAAGAAATTATCAAGCAAGTGGAAAATCTCAGGAAACATTTATTAAATTTTGACGACTATATGCAAAAAATGGGAAAAAATCTTGGAACCACCGTAAGCGCTTACAACAGCGCCTATAAAGAATTCGGAAAAATTGACAAAGATGTGGTCAAAATCACCGGCGAAACAATGAATATTGAACCGGAACTATTAGATAAGCCAAAAGAAGATTAATATTTAATTAAAATATGTTAATATATTATTATTCAAAAAAATAAACTGGTTGTAAAAAAAGCCTCGCTTTGCGCGAGGTTTTTTGTTTCAATCCATTACTCGCTTATGTTAACGATCGTCTCAATAAGCGAGTAAATTTTCTAAACCTTAAATTAAAAAGTTAAAACCTATTTATAACGAAAACATATTACGCAAATAACAAAAACGGGAAAAATAAAAAATTTATAGAAAAATGTTTCAAAATGATTTTTGATTTTTCATCCAATCTCGCTCCGTTTTCATAAAATATAAATCGTTTAAAATTTTACGAGTTGGTCCATCTAAAACGCCGCTTTCATCAATGCCGCGGCTTTTTTGGAATCTCCGGACCGCCGCATCAGTTAATCTTCCAAAATATCCGGTTTTTAATTTTTCCGGGTAAATATTTGAACCGATTATTTCGGAATCAGACAGCAACTCTTGAAGCGCAACAACTTCCGCCCCCTCATCGCCGAACTTTAAATCACTTTTAAACTTATCTTGGATTTCTTGTATAATTGGCATTTCCGCCACCATTTTAAAATAGCTCTGCCATAATAAATCTATTTGCCTTTGGATTTCTTCTATTTTTTTTAATATTAATTTCGCATTGTTGATATTTTGAGCATCGCTTGGGGACGCAAAAATTATTAAAAAAAACAAAAGCAGCAATATTGCCATTGCCGCTTTTTTAAAAAGATGGTTGGGGCGCTTACCCATGGCGTTTTTCAACAGGTCTAATGTTTAAAATTTTCAATTGAGTGTATTCCTGCCTGTGCCCTTTCGTTTTTCTATATCGCGTTTTAGAATGGTAGCGAAATACTATTTTTTTCCTCTCTCTTCCTTGTTTTAAAATTTCCGCCTCAGCCGCATATCCCGCCAAAAGAGGCTTGCCTATTTCAATTTGTTTTCCATCGGAAAAAAGCAAAACATCCTTTAAAAATATTTTATCGCCCATTTTCCCGATTATTTTTTCAACTTTAAATATTTGGTTGGGCGAAACAATATATTGTTTGCCGCCGGTTTTAATGACTGCCAACATAATAAAATTAGAATTTAGAATCTAGAATTTAGAAAATAGAATCTTATTTTTAAAATTCTACTTTCTATTTTCTAGCTTCTAATTAATTGAATATATCTGCATTAAAATTATAAACAATAAAATTTGTATTATCAAATTAAAAAACGCTAAAAGGATTGATACGTTATTAATCCTGTTTCTTAAAAAATATCCTAATCCAAAATTGACGCAAAAAATAACCAATCCCAAAATGCCGTACTTATAAAGATCGCCTATCTCGCCCAGCAATTTTTCTCCCATCGGCTGCTGCATATACACCGCTATTGGCGGAGGAAAATTGCCAAAATAAAAATAAACCAAAAAGAAATATCCTACGATTATTATAAGCGAAGCGGCCGATAACAACCAAAAAATATTTTTTGTGATAAATTTTTTAACCGCTAAAAGCATATTTTTACGCAATTTTTTTTAATTTATCCCGCCGCGCCCGCAAGGCAACGGGCCTAATGTACCGCGCAAGTCAAGCACGGATCATAGCTCCTGATAAGCATTTCCAAAAGATGCTTTCTTTTATTTTTTGATAAAGAAGTTGTTTGTTTAATCAACGACTGCGCCGTTGTTTCCAAAGAGCTTAAATTTTGAACTGTGGGAGTTATAATATTCACTTCTTCAATTATACCTTTTTCATCAACAACAATTTCGTGATATAATCCTCCGCGAGGAGCTTCCACCGCTCCCAATCCCCTTCTTTTTATTTCCTGCGATGATATTTTAGATTGAAATTTTTTATTAGACGCCGTCATTTTTATTAATTTATCTAAAATAAAAACAGACTCATTAGCCAATAAAAGCATTTCTATGGCTTGCGCGGAATTATTATAAAACGGACTTTCAAAATTCAACGGATATTTTTTTAAATGCCGCAAAACTTCTTTATCTTTAATAAATTGCCCCTGAACCGCCAGCCTTGCCAAGGCGCCAACCATTGCCGGCTTGCCTGAGACATAACCGTATTTTGCCGGGACATCTTTCGCTTTTTCTTCAATAATATCGCGATAATCAGCTATGGCCGATTTATTGCCATAAACCGCCATTCTTTTTTTATCAACTGCTTTAATATATTTGCCGCCATAAACGCAATATTCGCTGCCATTTATTTGAGAAGCGTAAAACATTTCAAAATCTAATTTCGGATAATCAAGCGCGCCGAATATATTTATCGTCTTTTCAATAAGGGGAATAGATTTTACCATCCGCTTTTTTAAATCTTCCAGTTTTTTAATCGGCGGCAAATTAGCGGGAGAATCAATTTTTGTGGTAGTCGGCAACAGCCTGCGGCCGCCAATGGTATGAGTTAAATCATCATACACCTCTTTAATTTCGCTTACAATATCAAAATATTTAGGATATTTCGCTTTTAAATCCAATCCCGAATCCAGCCCTAAATAATCCGGCAAAACCAAATAATAAAGATGCACGGGATGGCTTTGGATAATCTGGCTATTTAACATTAATTTTCTCATTAAAATCGTTTCCGGTTTTAAATCCAATCCTAAGGTTTTTTCAATGGCGCAAAGCGAAGCCAAAGTATGGGAAGTGGAACAAATTCCGCAAATCCGCGGCGTAATCCACGCCAATTCCTCTACCGGCCTGCCGACAAGCATGCCCTCAAAAAGCCGTTCGGACTCAACGACTTCCACAACAACATTATTCCCTTCCCAATCTATATGAAGGTCCGCATGGCCTTCAATTTTTGTAACAAGTTCGCGATGCAAATTATTAACTAAACAATTTTAAGATATACAACGAAAAATTAAATTTTTATCGCCAATCATTTATTGCTAGTATCTATTTTTTTAACATTTTAAAATAAAAGTTTATCAAGAAACCGATATCCCGATTGCTCACAAAATTTTCAACTTTCCATACGCGCGGGTTTTTTCAGCGTTCTAGTTATTAATTTATTAAACATTGCCGCGTAACCCAAAGAAATTGAAGCAGTAAGAGCCCAGTCTAATCTTAAAACAAATTGATGGTAAAAAAATATCGCCACCAGAATTATAATATTAGCCGCTTTTTGCTTTATTGTTATAGGCTCTTCGGGTATTGAAGAAAATTTATTTAAAAACCTGCTATCGCTTTTCACGCACGATAATAAAAACAAACCATAAACCATGTTAATGGCGGGAAAAATCCATAATATGCCATTCATAGATTTATTTTCTAACAACGCGTCACCCGCCATAAAAGATGCAAGTCCATAAAAGATGCAGCAAAGACTATCATCATTTTTTTCCTTTGGACTGATATCGTCTCCATTTTTAAAAAATAAAATATTGACCAAAAAATTCCTCCACCGAAACCAATAGCGACTAAAACCGCCATTATCGCATCTCCAGCAAATATTCTCCTAAAATCTAAATTGGCAACAAGAAGCAACAAAAAAACTGCGGCTGCCGAAAATAAATCCAATATGCTAAAAGTAAGCAGCGATCTTGCTTGTTTTTCCAAAAAAGAAATACTATTCTTGACCGCTTTCTCAAAAAAATTTTCCTTAGAATTGTTTGGTTGCGACATAACACTTCAGACTTTCTCTAAAAATACTTTCTCGTCTATCTCGGCTAATTCTAAAATTCCCCGCAAAGCGCCTCTGGCCAATTCTTTATGAATAGGAATGAATTATGGTATTAATTTCGCGGCCGCCGATTTTCTTTCTTATTTTAACATGGCTGCCTCTTTGCGACACAAAATAAAAGCCGAATTCGCGGCATAAAATTTTAATAACTTGCCTTCCGGAAAAAACCTTAAGCATGATTCAATTCAAAGGCAGTAATCAATGGCGACGTTTTAGAAAAATATTTTTTTATTTTTGGTTCATCTTCCAAATAAAGCTCAACCGCCTCTTTAAGATTTTTTTGCGCTTCTTCAATGGTTTTCCCCTGGCTTATTACCCCCAATTCCACACAACGAACCACATACCATTTAAGTTCTTTATTAATAATCGTAGTAAATTTATAAACCATAATAAAATGATATTCTAAAAAGAATAATTTGTCAAAAAAAACAAATTTTTTAAGATATTTTCTTTTTTTCGGATTTTTTTACTTTCAGAATCGCCTTTTGATACGCCTCGGTTCTTTTTAAAAACATTGAAAAATATTGTTCTATCTGCTCATCATCGCAAAATTCTTTCAAAATATTTATCATTTCATCTATATTGGCGTCTTTGCGGATCCCGAAACAGCCGTAACACGAAGAATCGCCGCTTATGCAAATCGCTCCGCAGCCGCCCTGGGTTATTGGCCCTAAACACGGCTCTTTATTCACCAAAAGGCAGGGATTTTGCGCCTTTTTGCATTCAAAACAAACAGAATATCCCCTGCCGCGCCACGCCTTGCCGTTTAATAAATCCATTAAAATATGCGCCGTTTCCGCTCCATTTATCGGACAGCCGCAAATCAAGACATCAATTTTAACATGGGCTGATAAAGGCGTAGCGTCTATGCCCCGCGGCTTGTATTTTTCGCCGTAAATTTTCTTGTACCAATAAGCGCGCTTTTCTTTGTCCATAATCGCCGGCACGCCGCCGGTGGTGGCGCAGGTTCCCAAAGATATTAAAACTTTTGATTTTTCGCGGATATCTTTAAGCCAATCAATTTCTTCCTGCTGAATGGGGCATCCCTCAACCAAAGCAACATCATACGGCCCATCGTCTTTCCTGTCTTGTCCCAATCGCCAATTTACAATCTCAATATACGGCAACAAATTCAACAATTGCTTTCCCAAACTGATTAATTCAATCTGGCATCCTTCGCAATCGGTAAAATCAAAAATCGCTAATTTCTTCTTCTTTATTATTTTTTTAATATTTTTGTTTTTCATTTTAAATTTGTTTAATTTTATATCTGCTCGCGCTGCGCCGTAAACGGCTTACGCTCGCAGACCAAATATTTAATCCCAATTTGTGTCTATTTCGTCCAAATTAAACACCGGGCCGTCCAAACAGACATATTTTTTTCCGCAAACGCAATGTTGGCATTTTCCTATGCCGCATTTCATCCGGCGCTCATCGGAAACATAAATTCTGCGATCAGCGATTCCCAAAGGATTTAAAATATTTTCTATTGCCTTAGTCATTGGCCCCGGACCGCACATTGCCACGGCGCAATTTTGAGAATCAATTTTGATATATTTGGTTAATTCTGTAATCAAGCCAACATGGCCATGCCAAGTTTTATCCGAAACATCAACCGTTAAAAGCATTTCAATATATTTTTTCCAGCGAGAATATCTGTCGCGCATCAATAAATCTTGAGGAGTTTTAGCGCCGTGCATTAAATAAACCCGGTTGAATCTTTCTCGTTTCCCAATGATATATTCCGCCAGCGAAGAAATCGGCGGAATGCCGCAGCCGCCGGTAAGCATTATAACGTCTTTCTTTTCAAAAAAATCCAAAGGATAGCCGTTGCCATAAGGGCCCCTAATTGTAATTTCATCGCCTTCTTTTAAATTATGCAAAGCGGTTGTAAAATTACCAACTTTCCGCACTGCAATCTCTATATATTTTCCTTCATAAGGAGAGGAGGCGACGCCGAACGGCGCTTCGCCTATTCCCCACATTCCGGCAACCACAAATTGCGCGGGCGTAAAATATATCCCTTGCTTATTTTTCTTTAATTTCCATTTCGGCGCCAAGCGAAAAAGCTTTACCGAATTTGATAAATCCTCTATTTTTAAAATTTTTGCCGAAACCGGCAGATATAAATTCATAGTTTTTAAAATTTAGAATATGGAATTTAAAATTTAGAATTTTTTTTATATTCTTTAACGATCTTATTCAACACTTTTTCTATGTCTATTCCCGCCGGACAAAACTTTTGACAGCGATGGCAGGCAACGCACAAAGATCTTCCAAATTCATTGTAGCCTCTAACAAATTTATGGTAAAACCAATTATAATACCTTTCTTTGATAGTCGGATGAAAACTGTGGCCGCCGGCCAACAAATTAAAATCCGGCAAAACGCAAGCGTCCCACTTGCGGCAGCGAACGCACTTTTCTTGATTTATTATTTTATCTTCAATATCAAAACAATAGCATAATGGGCAAACATAAACGCAATTTCCGCAACCCAGACATTGCCTGCCCAACTCATCCCAAATAGCCGGATAGCCTTTCCAGGACCACTCCACGGACCTTGCCAAAAGTTCGCTGTCTTTTATCAAATCGGCCAAAACCAAATAGCCGTCGGCATTAGGCTTTTCTTTCCCCAATTCTCCTTCGGAAATCAAATGGGTATTTTTTGACAAAATCTTAGCAATATTTTGACGTTTAAAACATCGGTTTTTCAATAAATTCTTGCCGGCTTGGCTAAAAGCAGTGGCAGCATACAAATCTTTTCCTATTTTTTCCAAAATTAAATCACCGAATGAAGGAGTGGCAAATCCGCCAAAGGGCGCGCAAGCGCCCGAAAATGGGCTGCAAACAGGACGTTCCGTTATGGCTATTAAAATCGATTTTTTGCGCCTGTTGAAATAAAAATCATCCTTAAATTTAAAATTCATTATTTCATCTAAATAAGCAATGGCTTCCAAATCTTTCAAAGACAGCCCGAAAAGAACAAACGGCTTAATTTTTTCTCCCGCGGAAATTTTTTTATTTTTTGCCGAGTTTTCAATCGTAAATAAATTTTCTTCTTCCGGTAAAAAGTATTTTTTTGCCGGCAAAATAGTGATCTCGTATTGATAAACAATATCCGAAGAATCGGTTATTTTATCAAAAACAATATCCGTCTCTTTATTTTGAGGCGCAAAAACTTCATATTTTGAGCGCAAATAATTAATAAGAGCCGGAATTTTATTTTTTTGTATGCAATAAACCATAAATAGTTATTAGTTATTAGTTTTCAGTTTTTAAAATATAGCATTTAACCATTTTTTAAGCTTATCCGTAAATTTATATTCGGACAATAGCGCATTTTGGCCGCCATCGGGCTGATTAATGTTTTTATCGTTTACAATTACGGCCATTTTTTCTCCGGGGCTTTTATAATTTAAAACCGAGCGCGCTTCTTTTTCCAAATTATCGGGATTATTAAAAAATTTTATTTCCGCGCGAAGGCGGCTATTTTCTTTTTCCAGCGAAAAAATTTTATTTTTTAATTCTTTTAATTCTTCGTATTTATTATGCGCCGCGCCGCCCTTTTTAATCAAAAAAAATCCAAAAAAAGAAAAGGCTGCTAAAATCAACAAAAAAAATAATTTTTGGATAATTTTTGAAATTAACATAATTATCGCGACATTGGAACAATCAAAATTTTATCCTCTAATTTTTTTAAACTTTCTTGATCAATTTCTATCTTTTCCATTATGGGGGGATGCGGGGAAAAAACATCATCTAAAACGGATATTAAAAAAGCCAGCCTGTTTGATATAAATAAAACCAGCAATGCGAAAATAATAACGGCCACACCTCCATGAGCGATTTTAAATTTTAATCTTGAAGTTAAAAATGCCATAAATCCATTATTCCGGCTGAATGAATATTTTACCCGTTCCGAAAAAATCGGTTTTTTCTAAATTAAAAGAATCTATGCTTAAATAAAACGGTTGTTTTTGAAGCCCGTCTAAAAAAGAATATATCTGAAAGACGGATTGGGCTTTTGAATTTAAATTGATTTTTATGGCCGAAAGGCCGTTCCCTAAAAATTCTTTGCTGCCAAAATTAATATTCAACAATAGCCCGAGACGATCGGCTTGTGAAACTATTCCGCTTCTTACCAGCAATAAATCCTCTCCTTTGGGCAGCAAACGATCAATTGCCTGAATTTGACCAGAAAAATTTTTTTCCTGCGACGCTAAAAATGAATACCTGTTTAATTGATGGGTGTTTTCTGCTATTTTTTGTTTGTCAGCAACTATCGCATTCGCTCGTTTTTCCATATTTTGGCTTACCATATACAAAGCTGCCAACAATAAAGACAAAGTTGTTAAATTTTTCAACAACGTTATAAAAACGCCTCCGTATTTAGATTCTTTTATAAAATTTAAATTAATTTTTTTAATCATTAGAAAATTCTGATTAAATCAGAATTCTTATAAGCTAAGCGTAAGTTTGGCGCGCTCAATATAAATTAAACCAAGGTTTGTTCGCCCCCGGCAAAACTCAACGTTTATCCGCGCCTAACTTCACATTGAATTTGAACGCGCCCAGATTTAAACCAGGGACAGCGACTTACCTACCCCTTGATTTTAAGCGCGCCTGGTAGGCCTGGTAAGGATTGAACCGGAGTTTATCCGCCTCCGATAAAACCCAGCGCTTACCCGCGTCTATTTCGCCTTAACTGCGCCCACTTGGATTCGAACCAAGGACCCGTGTCGCTTACCTGCCCGCCGTCTTTAAGTGCACCTGGTAGGGATCGAACCTACGACCCAGCGCTTATAAGACGCTTGCTCTGCCACTGAGCTACAGGTGCGGCTTTTGGCAGGCGGGTAAAGACGACTGCTCTGCCGCTGAGCTATGGGCGCGCTCATCGGTGAAGTCAAGGTAGGCAGGAAAGATCGCTTAATTATTGCTTCGTAAATTTAATAAACCGGATTTATCGGCTTTCTGCCCTCCAAAACTTCTATGATATTTTGAGCCGCCATTTCCGCCATTTTATTTCTGGTTTCTAAAGTAGCCGAAGCAATATGAGGAGTTAAGACAACATTATCCAATTCAATAAGCCCCTGCGTTAACTGCGGCTCAAATTCAAAAACATCCAGACCTGCTCCAAAAATTTGGCCGCTTTTTAAAGCATAAACCAAAGCTGATTCGTCTATAACCGGGCCGCGGCTGGTATTTATCAAAACCGCGCTTTTTTTCATTAATTTCAATTTCTCCGCGTTTATCATATGGCGAGTGGAATCCAAAAGCGGCACATGAATGCTTACAAAATCCGACTCTTTAAGCAAGTCGTCAAAAGACCGATATTCAATATTATATTGTTTTTCCAGCTCCTCGTTTCTTTTTATATCGTAGTAAATTACTTTTAACTCAAAGCCGTCGCGCATTCTTTTGGCAACCTCGCAACCGATTCTTCCCAACCCCACTATTCCCAAAGTTTTTGCCCTTATGTCAATTCCCAATAAGAGTTTCGGACCCCAAGATTTAAATTTTCCTCTTCTAACATATTCATCCGCCTCCACTATTCTTTCGGCAACCGCAAACAAAATAGCGATAGTATGCTCTGCCACCGCCTCGGTCAAAACTCCGGGCGTATTAGTAATTTGTATCCCTCTTTTTTTCGCCTCCTCAACATTAATATTGTCAAATCCCACCGCGTAATTTGCCACGACTTTTAACTGCGGACCGGCAGCATCCATTGCCTCGGCATTAATCTTTTCAGTTAAAATGGAAAGAACGGCATCTGCGCCTTTTATCTTTTCCAGCAAATATTCTCTTGGCGGCGGCTCTTCCGGACCAACATCCACCTGGAATCCCTTATCCTGAAGCATTTTGATACCCACATCGGGAATCTGACGAGTAATAAATATTTTCAATTTAACTTACAACTTACAACTTACAACTTACAACAAAATTAAATATTGTTGTCAGTAGTCAGTGGTTAGTCGTTGCTTATATGCTATGTTGACGGCGCATTAGGCAAATCGTCAACCGGCCTTTCCACATTATGAATATAAACGCATATTTCTTTTATGGACGGATCGCATAATCCTTTATACAATTCGCCTTGCGCTTCCAGACGAATGCTTAACTCGCAGGTTTTCCCGCCTAACGAACGATAACCGTAATAATAATTCGGATGCAATGGATCAATCACGTCAAACACATTCGGCATTCCCACACTAGACACTTCGGCAATACTTTTCAGCTTTTTATAAACGGCGCTGGTTTTATCGCTGAGATTTACCCACTTTAAGGCAGTAGGATAAGGCGGATAAGATTTTGGATCTCCCGCTTCGCCAACATAGCTCATTAAAACTCCCGCCATCAACGATATTTTAGAAATCCTGTCGGAGTCGCGCTTATTAGTTTCATATTCTATTTTCTCCGCAATCAAAGACGGCGGCGTTTTAGTGTCTATTTCTTCGGGTGGAAAAGGAGTTGGCACAACTGCGCCATTTTGTTGTTCACCCGGCGTTGGTAAAACCGGAGAAGAAATGTCGAACAAATCATTGTTTTTCTTTTTAGGAAATAAAAAAATCAAAGCAACAATGATTGCTATAATTATAATTCCCGAAATAATAATGGTTTTGCGATTAATTTGCATGCCTCAATTGATGACTAATATTTTTTCATGATTATTCGTTTCATATTTGCGCTTATTCGTGTTTTGGAAAAATTTATACACGAAACCACGCCAAATATCCAACTAAATCAACACGAAAATTGATATTGTTCACTTTATATAACTTGCCGCTTTTTTTATATGATAAAGCAAGCTTTGATTATAACCCCATTCATTATCATACCATACTAAAACTTTTACCAAATCTCCATCTACCACTTTGGTAAATTTAGAATCAACAACAGAAGGATAAGGATCTGCCTTTAAATCGCTAGACACCAATTCTTCGTCGCTAACTTTCAAAATTCCCTGCCAGCGCGGATTCTGCGACGCTTTCAGTAAAATATCATTAATTTCTTCTTTAGTCGTCGGCCGCGCGCTTATAAAAGTAATATCAGCCAAAGAAACAATCGGCAAAGGAGTTCTAATGCTTAATCCGTCAAACAATCCCTTAAGCGCCGGAACCACCTCGGCAACCGAAATAGCGGCTCCTGTAGTGGAAGGAATTAGACTAACAGCTCCGGCTCTGCCCCTGCGCCAATCCTTCGCGTCCGGACCATCAACTATTCTTTGGGTGGCGGTATAAGCATGAGTAGTATTTAACAAGGCTTTTTTAATTCCCGGATTTTGCGAAAGAATATAAGCCACCGGCGCGACCGCATTAGTAGTGCATGACCCATTGGATGACGCTGCGGACTTCGCCAAATCATCATCGTTAATTCCCGGCAAAGCCGTTACTCCTTCAATTTTTACGCCATCCATTTTCGCTTTTTTAAAAGGAGCAGAAAGCACCACTCTTTTGGATCCGGCATCCAGATGCAAAGCCACTTTATCAATCGTATCAAAAGCTCCAGTTGATTCTACCACAACATCAATGTTTAAATCTTTCCACGGCAATTTTAGCAATTCTTTTTCCTGAATAAATTTAATTTCCTTACCGCCGACAATCAACGCATTATTATTTTTATCCGCTTTTACTTCATAGCCGCATTTGCCGTAAACCGAATCGTATTTCAAAAGATAAGCCAAATTTTCAATATCTCCCAAATCGTTTATTGCCGCAATTTCAACATCCGGTTGCCCAAAAGCCGTCCTGAAAAATCCGCGGCCAATGCGGCCAAAACCATTAATAGCAATTCTCATTATAGCGCGCTAATGTCAACGAACATAAAACGAATGCCGACAAATTAGTTATTATTCATAATAAAATTCGTTGCAATTAGTAGATTATATTTTTTATTTTACTCTATTTCTCGCCTCCTCACAAACCTTGACAACATTATAATTATTATGTTAAATCAAAAAACGCCAAAAAATCTTTAAAAATTAGGGGGCATTCATTCAATGAAAAAGAAAACAAAAAAGAAAGACGAAGTTTTGCAAAGAAATGCAAAAATTTTATAGCGTGTTATGACGAATACAACGCCTGCGGCATTCATTGGCGTTGTTCAAAATGCCAATACGAATATTTTGAATACCAAGAAGTCAGCAACCGCGCCTGCGCGCAAAAAAACAGCGCTCCCGAAAAAGGAGCGCTTTAATTTTTTATTTTCTTTAATCGCCATAAGATGCCCCACAAAACTTCGACAGACGTTTTGGTTAAAATTAAAATTGAAATTCCCTTAAAAATCTGATAAGATAAAAAGCGTAAAAATAATTTATCTAATAGAAATTTATGGCGATAAAAGCTGTCATATTCGACATCGGGGAAGTTTACATTAAGGGCGTAAAGTGGGCGCAATTCCCCCTCTCAAAAATCCTAAAACGGACACCCAAAGAAATTGAAATAGCGATGCACCAGAATAATTGGGCGCAATTCAAACTTGGGGAAATAAGCGAAAATCAATATCTTGATAATATTGTTAAGGCGTTAAAAATCTCTTTGAAGTTCAAAAAAATAATAAAAAAATCTTTACGGAACCAATTTGTTTTAATAGGAGGCACTCAAAAAATAGTCAAAAAACTGCGCGGCAAATATATTTTGGGAGTCATTTCCAATCATGCCAAAGAATGGATTGATTACTGCAAAAAACATTATGAAATAGACGGATTGTTTGATTCCATTTTATGGTCTTATGACATCGGTCTTGCCAAGCCGGACCCGAAAATTTTCAAATTAATGCTGAAACGACTTAATCTAAAAGCCCAAGAATGCCTGTTTATAGACGACCAATTGCGAAACATAGAATCCGCCCGAAAATTAGGATTTCAAACAATTCAATTCCAAAACCCGGCGCAATTAAAAAAAGAAATGAGGAAATTAAAAATAAAAATATAGAAAATATAGTAATCACTCTAAATTCTTCCGCCGAAGGGCGAATCCGCCGCTGGCGGAAAATACTAAATTCTATATTCCAAAATATGTCCGGGCATTCAAAATGGGCGCAAATTAAACACAAAAAAGCGATAACCGACGCCAAGAAAAGCAAAATTTTCGGAAAAATGGCAGTGGCTATTTCCGCTGCCGCCAAAAAAGGCGCCGACCCTCAAGATAATCCGACTTTAAGAATGATGATTGAAAAAGCGCGCTCCTTCAATATGTCCAACGACGCCATTGAGCGAGCGATTAAGAAAGGTTCGGGAGAAATTGGGGACAGTCAGCTTGAAGAAGTTATATACGAAGCTTACGGACCGGCAGGAATCGCTATAATAATAAAAGCCATTACTGATAACAAAAACCGGACAGTGGCAGAAATAAAACATATCCTTAACATCAATGATGGGAAACTTGCGGAAATAGGAAGCGTTAAATGGATGTTTAAAGAACGAGGAATTATTGTTATAGCGTTTAGCGTAAAGCGTTTGGCGCTTAGCAAAGATGAATTGGAAATGGCGTCAATTGACGCCGGAGCGGAAGATTTTAAATGGGCCGTCCAAGGCGACGAAAAATATTTGGAAATTTTTACCAAACCGGAAAAATTAATGGAAGTTAAAAAATCGCTTGAAGAAAAAAATATTCCTATTGAATCCGCCTCCGTCGATTTAATTCCTAAAAATGAAATTGAAATATCCGACCCGGAAATTAAAAATAAGATAGAAAAACTTTTTGAAGCGCTTGACGAACAAAACGAAGTGGGTGAAATTTATTCCAATTTTACTTCTAAAGCCGAGCCGACAACAGAGGCTGAAAAATTACAATAATTATGGAAATTCTCCCTAACTATAAAAACAGCGGCATTGTAAATTTAATGAGCTCGATAGCCCGTTCTTTTGGCGCAAAACATCCCTATAATTCCCTCTCTATTCTGCCACCCGAAAATTTAAAAAACAGTCGCAATATTGTTTTGATCATTTTTGACGGGTTCGGCTACGAATGGCTTTTAAAATACGGCGAAAATACTTTTTTAAAAGAAAATTTAAAAGGAAAAATAAC
The DNA here is from genome assembly GCA_964437745.1 of uncultured Candidatus Saccharibacteria bacterium. GTDB lineage: Bacteria > Patescibacteriota > Minisyncoccia > UBA6257 > CAYTHZ01 > CAYTHZ01. The sequence continues at coordinate 15,030 of CAYTHZ010000001.1, read as the reverse complement.
ATCGGTTTTTCCGACAACAACAGCGGCTGCTGAAACAACATTTTTAACAGGATTGCCCGCCCAACAGAGCGGATTTACAGGCTGGTATATGAATTTAAAAGAGGTGGGCGCGGTGTCTATGATTTTACCGTCAACGCCAAGATTTGAACCGCTCGGCAAAGGAATCCCATTTAGCAAGTGGGGAATTAAATCCGAAAAATTAATCGGCGCCAAAAGCTTTTTTGATAAATTAAAAGTTCCCGCTTTTAATATTTATCCCGATTCTTTTCGGAAAGATTCTATCAAAGCCAAAACCGGTAAATCTAAATCGCTTGTTTATCGCAATGTTAATGGATTTTTTAAACAAATCAAAAAAGCCGTTAAATCTTCCGGAAAGAAAAAATATATCTATGCCTACTGGATGAATCCGGATTATATTGGCCACAAACACGGAATCAACAGCAAAAAAGCCGTAAAACATTTAAAGCTTTTGGATAAAAAATTAAAAAATCTTGTCAAAGAAATAAAAAACGCGCAAACAATAATTATTATTACCGGCGACCATGGGATGATTGACGTGCCAAAAAATAAAATCATCCGGCTGGAAAATCATCCTAAATTAAAAGGCTGCTTGTCGCTTCCATTATGCGGAGATTCGCGGACGATTTATTGTTATGTTTACCATAGTAAAGCCGAATTTTTTGAGAATTACGTTAAAACAAAACTCAAACATTGTTGTAAATTATATAAAAGCGAAGAATTAATCAAAAAGCATTACTTTGGTTTATTCAAGCCGAACGAAAAACTGGCGCATCGCGTCGGCGATTATACTTTAATAATGAAAGATGATTATAAATTTAAAGATTTGCTGATAAATGAAAAAAAACGCAAACACATAAGCAATCATAGCGGACTTTCAAGCCAAGAAATGCTCGTGCCGCTGGTAATTATCAAAACTTGATTAAATTTTATGAAAAACTTTGAATATAAAATTGAAAAACAGGACCCGTTAAAAGAAAAAACGGAAAATTTAATTCCGGAAAATGAATTGGAAATTTCTTTTATTAGGTCGTCCGGAAAAGGAGGGCAAAACGTAAACAAGCTGGCAACCAAAGCACAGTTGCGATGGAATATTGATAAATCGCAGGCATTTACTCCTGAAGAAAAAGAAAAAATTAAATTTTTGCTAAAGAACCGCATTAACAAAGAGGGAGATTTAATAATTGAAGCGCAAGACGAACGTTTTCAACTCCAAAACAAAGAAATCGCCATAATGCGGCTTAATAATCTGGTACAATCGGCTTTGATTCCGCAAAAAGAAAGAATTGAAACAAAGCCGACTCAATCCAGCCAAGAACGGCGGATTGAAGAAAAAAAGAAACAAGGAGGAAAGAAAAAAGAAAGGAATAAAAATTGGCGGAATTATTAATTACTTCCACGCTATGCTCAAAATTTACAAAAAAATTGGCAATATTGGCATTATAGGATTCGGCAGAGAAGGAAAATCTCTCGCTAATTTTTTATACAAAACACTCGGTTGTAAAAACATTACTATTTGCGACCAAGAACCCGCCATTAATACCCGGCAATATCCAAAATATCAATTCCGATTAGGAAAAAATTATCTAAAAAATATCAAAGATTTTAACATCATATATTTAAGCCCGGGCGTTTTGCCGCATATTAAAGAAATAAAAAATGCCGCAAAAAACGGCGTAAAAATCAGCTCGGCAACAGAACTGTTTTTTAATTTATGCCCCGTTAAAATTATCGGGATTACTGGCACCAAGGGAAAAGGAACTGTTGCTACTATTTTATACAATATGCTGAAAACCGGCCGGAAAAAAGTATTTTTAGTGGGCAATATTGGCAAGCCGGCCATAGAAATACTGCCGAAATTAATAACAGTTGATAAAAATACCTTTTGCATTAATCCGCGTTTAAATCCCGCGCGCGAATCAATATCATGGGTAGTAATGGAGCTTTCCAGTTTTCAGCTGCAGAATTTAAAAAAATCTCCGCACATTGCGATTGTTTTAAAAATAACAGCAGACCACCTTGATTATCATAAAAATTTAAAAAAATATTTTGAGGCGAAAACCAATATTTTGCGCTGGCAAAAACCGGGCGATATTGCGATAATCCATAAAGACAATAAAAAAATCAACATTCTGAAAAAAATCGGGGGGTCTCAAAAAATAATATTTAACGGCGATTCTATAATATCTCCTGCATCAAACAATCGCTCAATATATGAGATGATGAAAAATATTGATTTTTCTAAAATTAAAATTCCCGGAAAGCACAATTTGGAAAATATGATTGCCGCTTCCCTTGCCGCCAAAATTTTAAAAATTTCCAACAGAAATATCCAAAAAGTTGTTAACGATTTTAATGGCCAGCCGCATCGATTGGAATTCGTAAAAAATATAAATGGCGTAAAATATTATAACGATTCCGCGGCTACCAATCCGGACGCCACCATTGCCGCGATTAAAAGTTTTCAAGCGCCGATAATTTTAATAACCGGAGGCCAAAGCAAAGGTGTTAATTTTGAAAATCTTGGCAAAACAATCACAAAATCATCTGTAAAAAAAATAATTTTATTCGGAGAAAATAAGCGCGAGATAGCATTGAATTTGCGCGATTGCGCCTTATGGCGTCGGCAATTCAAAAACATTTATCCTGACATTGTTTTTGTTTTTAATATAAAACAAGCGGTAAAAATGGCGAAAAAACAAGCTGAAAAGGGCGACATTGTTCTGTTTTCGCCCGCGTCGGCAAGCTTTGACCAATTTAAAAATTATGAAGAACGAGGGCTGGCTTTTAAAAGGAATTTGTGATAATATAAGCTTGTAAAGTTTAAAGTTAAATTATGGCAGAGAAAATTATTCCTAAAAAATACGAAATAAAAACCGGCAAAGGCGGAAAAATTACCTTAAGCGAAGAAGAAATGAAAGCGCACCAAGAAACGCTAAGAAGGCATAAGATATTAACCGAACAGGCGGGGAAAAAAGCCGTTGAAGAATTAGAAAAAGAATTAGAAAAATTGATTGAAAAATAATAAAAAATTTAATCTTATTGATTTAAAAAAAAGGGGTGTTTTGTAATACCTCTTTTTTTAAATAATTATTAGTTAATTAATCTCTATCTCTTCCGACTCGTTGCACATCTTAATGCCGGTTATCTTTGAAACCACCCTTCCTAAAATAGATGGCTCGCAAACCATATCTTCCTTGCCAAGCTTATGAAGAGCATTTTTACCCACCACGGCAGTTAATATTTTTACGTCCTCTATAAGGCCAATGGCATAATTAGCAACTTTTTTCGCCGCTTCATCAAGGACTAATTTTTTCTCCAGCTCCGCGTCCTGCGTTGCAATGCCTTTCGGACATTTTCCGGCATAGCAAAGTCCGCATTCCACGCAGCCGGCGGCAACCATAAAACCCATACCAATCATTACGGCGTCGGCGCCAAGAGCCAAACATTTGGCGATATCCGCTCCGGTTTTTATGCCGCCGCCGATCACCAATTCAGGAGTTGCCCGGCCGCGCGCTTTAAGCTTTTCATAAAATTTTATAGCTCTTGCCAACGCCGCAATAGTGGGAATTCCCACTTCGTTTAGTACTATATCCGGAGACGCGCCGGTGCCGCCCTCGGCTCCGTCAAGCTCAATGATATCCGCTCCCGTTTTAATAGCCAGTAAAATATCTCTTTCAATATGGCCCGCGCCGAACTTTATGATTATTGGAGCGCCGTCAGATACAATTTTCAGCCAATCTATTTTCGCTTTCAAATCTTCAAAGCTCTTAATATCATAATGGCCTGCCGGCGAATGGCAGTTTTTTCCTTTTTCAATCTTGCGGATTTCGGCAATTCTTTCGGTCACTTTGTCCGCGCAAAGCAAACCGCCCTGTCCCGGTTTCGCGCCTTGTCCGAATTTAAAACACAAAGCGGCGCAGCCGCCGGCATATTCTTTGCATGTCTCGGTTAATTCTTTATATATTGAATCGGTTTTGTCTATATTCGCCCATCCGCGCTTGTCAAGTTGTTGAACTTCACGAAGCCAATAATTATATTTTTCCAATCTTTCCGGCCAGCCAAAGCGTCCGGTGGAATACTGAACAATTAATTTTCTCGCGGATTCTTTTTCGCCTGGAAGAATTCCTCCTTCTCCTGTTGAAGCGGCAATCCCCGCTTCAGTCGCGCCTTTGGCAAAAGCCAATTTTATTGTTTCCGACAGCGCGCCAAAAGACATATCAGCTATAATCAAAGGCCTTTCCAATATCAACGGCTTTTTAGCCGATTTGCCTAAAATTGTTTCGGTATTAATTTTATCTTTAGCGCCGTCAAAATAATCTAAACCGTCCCCCAAAGCTTCTTTATGACAAAAACTCAAGGCTTGCCACAGCTTGTAATTTTCCGCGTACTTGTCCGAACGGCCGGATGACAACGGCGATTTCAGTTCCCCCGTCCTCTGATCCATTATTCTTTTTTCTTTAGCTTTATCAACCATAATAAATTTAAATTTTAATATTTTTGTTAAATTCAATATTCAAAATGAGTTTTATTGATAAAATATTAATTTGTTAATACTAAAATATTATTAAAACACCGCTTTTAAAGAAAATCAATATTATATATAAATTTTGCGAGAATTTTCGTTCATATTTTTATATTTTTATTGACAAATTATGCTAGCAAATTCTTGTTATTATCAATCATCAATGATAGAATAACGATATGAAATTTCACTTATCGCAATTAAACCACAAAGGAAACGCGGGAATAGCTATCTTATTAATCGCTTTAACAGCCGCTGTTTTCGGCATAGCAATTTCGCTTTCCGGACCCCGCACAAAACCAAATTCAAGCGCGACATCTACGCAGATTTTAGGTTTTTTATCCAACTCAACATCCGATATCAGCGCGCCCAATCAAAAGCAAAAGCCTGCCGCCAATCAGCCGCTATCTCCCCCAAAACCAACACCTTATATAACTTACGGATGCGCGGACCGCAAAGCGCTTAATTATAACGCTTGGGCTGGAAAAGACGATGGCAGTTGTAAATATTCTTCAACAATAAAAACGCCTGCCAGTCCGACGCCAGCGCCAATAAGCCAAAATAAATCAACTCGCGGCTGCACAGACACTAAAGCAACAAATTATAATCCCAACGCTAATTTTAACGACGGTTCTTGTAAGTACGAAATTATCAAAGGAGGATGCAATGATCCGAATGCCTTAAATTATGATTCGTCGGCAAAATATAGCGACGGCTCTTGTAAATATTCATCTTTTAGCAGCGGATCCGGGACTTACAAAACTTATGATTTATTTTTAAGAAATGAAGATGTTATAATTGAACCAAAAATAATCCAGCCAAACCAGCCGCTAATAATCACCGCATACGCTCAAAACGCGGGCAATGCCGGAGTTGATAATTTTCAAGCCGCGCTTTTTATAGACAATCAATTTATTATAAATAAAAACGGCGGCGAGATAGCCGGCTTTTCCCAAGCGAAAAATCCCGTCATATTCAATTATAATTTAACCAATCTTCAGCCCGGAAAGCATCAATTAAGAATTTTTCTTGACCCGAATAATAATATTACCGAAGCCAATGAAGGCAATAATTCTATATATATTAATTTTGAAATTCCTATGCCCGATTTTATTCTTTCTAATTTCCATATGACATATGCTTCAGCGGTAAGCGGATATATGGGAAACATCATGATTTCTAACCAAGGAGAAGGTCCTTATTCCGGAGTAATTGATTTAACCCTATACGCGAACTACCAACATATAATGACTTTATCAATCAGTGGACTTAATTCTAAAGAATCAAAAGAGGCCGGCCAATTCATATGGATTCCCAGATATCCGGGAAATTACCGCCTGCAAGTCATAGCCGATCCTTTGCGCAAAATATCGGAATCAAACGAAAACAACAATAAAAGCGAAATCATATACGCAACAGCTCCATAAAACCTCTTGTAAAATAACATTAAAAAAAATTAACAAATTTTATGAATTGCAACTATTGTATTTTTATTAATTATATGTTATATCATATTTAGATTAAAAATCTTTAATAATTTAAAAAATGGAGGAGAAATGAAAAAAAATATACTGCCCGATTCAGAAAAGAAATTTCCCGACGGATGCCATTATCGGATTGAGGTTTCAGGAATGGAAACTCCGGGAATTTTGGAAGCGGTAATTGACGAAGCCAAAAAACTCGGAATTCCGATTCATCGCGCGATTTCAACGGTAAAAGGCTCATATTATTGGAACAATAAAGATTTAAAAGATTTGGCAAAAATCGCCCGCGAAAATAAAGTGGAGGTGATTATCTGCCCGCACAAACTTTGCGGCGCGGTTTTTGAAGACATAAATAAAATTTTCACGGCGTTAAACTGGGAAGATTCCGAAAGCGTTGAAGACTACCTGAAAGAAGTAAAGCGATGCGCTGATTTGGGTTTTAAAGGATTTCTGGTTTGGAACAAAAGCCTGCTTCCTTACTTGCACATAATGCGCACGACTCGGATTATTCCGACGGACACAATATTTAAAGTTTCCACGTTTGCTAATAATATGAATGTTTACGACTTTGTGGACGCTGAAAATAAAAACGCCGATACTATTAATACCGCCAACGGATTAACGCTTAAAAATCTTTCAAAAATCCGCGCGGCTATTAATGCCACGATGGATATTCATATCACTTTCTGGCAATTGGCTCTTGAGGGACCGAATACAAACGGACGTTTTGAATTAATAGCCAAACCATACGACAGGATTTCTGAAGCGCCCGAGCTAGCCAGAATATGCTCTCCCGCATATTTCAAATTTGAAAAAGGAACGCCGGGAATCGGGGTATATAATCTTTGCCAAACTTGGACAGAAAAAGACTTGGCAGAACACAAACGAAAAGACGTGCGCGCTGCCGCGGAAATAGTTGAAAGAATAAAAAAGGAATATCCCCTGTTAAAACTTTCCGGCTGGGGACCAAAAGATTTAAGAGTTCCGACAATTATAAAATAAAGGAGGAATAAAAAATGGAAAATAAAAAAAAGAAAACTGTTCTTGATTTCCAAAAAATGAAAGGCAAAGAAAAAGCCGCGGCGATTGTCTGTTACGACGCGCACACAGCCCAGCGGGCCGAAGAAACCGGAGTTGACTGGATTTTGGCCGGCGACTCTGTGGGAATGTCAATTTACGGGTATCCCAGCACCGTGCCCGTAACAATGGAACAGACCATTTTACACGCGCAGGCGGACAGAATCGGCGCGCCCAACACTTTCTTGGTTGGCGATATGCCTTTCGGTTCATACCAGCTTTCCGTTGACGACGCAGTTAAAAACGCCGTAAGGTTTTATAAAGAAGCCGGCGTTGACGCCATCAAACTTGAAGGCGGAGTGCGAGTTGCCGAATACATTCGCGCGATTGTCAATGCCGGAATAAACGTAATGGGCCACATTGGCCTTACCCCACAAAGTTCCGGACAGCTCGGTGGATTTAAAGTGCAGGGCGCAACTTGCGAAAGCGCCATAAAAGTAATAGAAGACGCGCTCGCCGTAGAAAAAGCGGGGGCATTTGCCTTGCTGGTAGAAGCGGTTCCGCCGGAAGTGACAAATATTATATCCCTAATGCTTAAAATTCCGGTTTACAGCATTGGCGCCGGTCCGCATTGCGACGGCCAATTGCTTTTAGAAATTGATTTGCTCGGCAGAGGCACAGTTTTCTCGCCGAAATTCTGCAAAAAATACGGCGCCGAAGCCATAGCGGAATTGCTCAAAAATCCCAAAATAGAGATAAAACCGAACGAAGACAGGTTTGATCTTTCAAACATCATTCGCTGGGCGTTTCAGCTGTATGTCAAAGAAGTGAAAACGGGCGCGTTTCCCGACATAGAAACGCACTGCTATAAAATGGTTGAAGGCGAATACGAAAAGCTAAAAATTTGTTTAAAACAAACAATAGAAAAAAAATTGGCATCAAAAAATTAAATTGACTTTCTAAAAAGCCTCGATTCAAAATCGAGGCTTTTATTATTCTCAAAGCGCGAATGTCATCCCGCGGATTTCTATTAAAAATTAATACGGACTGACAACAGAAATAGCGTTAATGGTATTTTTGAAACTTTACCCTAAAAATATTATTTTTTAATCGTAAAAATTGATATCGTCAAGAAATCCGCAACAAAAAATCCGCCCCGAAAATGCGGAGCGGATTTTTTAAATTTATACAGAAAAATTACAAAATCTATTTTGTTTTCTTTTTCGCGGCAGGTTTTTTAGCGGCAACGGGCTTTTTGGCTAAAACATTATTTTTTGCCACATATTGCCAAGTTTTATGAGCTTCGGCAACCAGCGCTTTTGTTTCCTTATCAGACAATTTTTTAGCTTTGCTGTAAGATTGCGCGGCATTGTGGACAAAAATTTTATATTCTTTTTCACCCAATTTTTGGATTTGCTTAAGCCGCGGAGCAATGCTTTTGTAAAAATCCGAAGACTTCTGCTTGATATCTTGGCGCAATCTCTTTCCGGACTGCGGAGTTAAAAGCAAAGTCGCTGCGGTCGCCAACGCCGCCCCAACCAAAGCGCCGCTTAAAACCTTTGCCGCATCCGAACCTTTCGCCGATTTTGCGGCTTGCGCGGCTTTTTTAACAACAAGCTTGCCCATATCTGGCGCAGTTTTTTTGTTATTCATAATATTAATGTTTAAAATTTTTCGCGTTTATTCGCTTCATGTCGGCGCGCTTATAATAATTTAGACAAAACGCCAATGCCGCCAATATGAAACTAATAATCGCGAATAATTTACATCATTTTTTATATTTTTTTTTATTGGCTTCTTTTTGGAAAAAGAAGGAGAATATCGGCAACACAGAAAGCCTCGTTATAATATCTTCTATGCTTTGGCGCACATCATCGGACGCCTTGTCTAAATCTTCCGAAAGCTTATTTAAATGCTTGGCAATAGAAAGAAGATAATAAGCAATCATAAAAAACAAAACGCCGAAAATAATAATGGCTAATGATGCCGCGAAATAAAAAAATGTTTGAGCAAAAATAAGAGCGTCAACCATAATAAATACATTATAGCATTTTATAGAGTAAACGCAAATTCTCGGCGCAGCGCCGCATTACGGGATTAATGCACAACAGCGCAGCAATGCAAATATATCCGCCCAAAGGCTTCAAAAATTTATTAAATTAGATTACAATAAAAACATAATAAGACTTTTAAACAATTATTCGTTTTTTGCATCTCAAGCCGCAACAATAATTACAAAAATCCATGTCTTTATCTATCGGTATCGTTGGTTTGCCCAATGTCGGGAAATCAACATTATTTAAAATATTAACCAAAAATCCGGTTGATATCGCCAATTACCCCTTTACCACCGTTGAACCCAATGTGGGCGTCGTTGAAGTGCCCGACAAAAGATTGCAAAAAATAGCCGAAAAATCCGGCGCCAAAAAAATCATTCCCGCAGTCATTAAATTTGTTGATATTGCCGGACTCATAAAAGGCGCCAATAAAGGCGAAGGACTCGGCAACCAATTTTTAGCTCAAATCCGAGAAACCGATGCTATTTTACTGGTAGCGCGCTGTTTTAAAAACGAAAAGATAATTCATACGGAGGCCGCCGTGAATCCTTGGCGCGACATTGAAATAGTGAAATTGGAATTAATACTGAAAGATATGGAAACATTAGACAAAAGAACCGATTCTTTGCAAAGCCAGCTCAAAAGCCGAAGCAAAGAAGCGCAAAAAGAAATAGCGTTGATAGAAAAAATTAAAAAATTAATCTCCGAAGGCAAGCCGATGTCAGAATATCAACCGGAAGAAAATGAAATAAAAATGCTATCTTCGCTCTCTCTTTTAACCGCAAAGCCGTTTATTTATATTTTAAACGGAGACGAAAAAGATATCCCGCAAGATTTTTTAAAAAAACTTTCCGAAAAAAAATATAATTATCTTATCGCTGATTTGAAATTGATTTTGGAAATTTCAGAACTTGACGAAAGCGATCGCGAACTGATTGAGTCTCTCGGCGCCCAAGATTGGGATTTGAACGTTTTGATTCAAACCGCTTATCAATCTCTCGGCTTAATAACTTTTTTCACAATGAATGAAAATGAAATCCGCGCTTGGCCGATAAAACAGGGACTAAAAGCGCCGGATGCGGCCGAAAAAATTCATACTGATTTTAAAGAAAAATTTATCAAAGCCGAAGTGATAAATTGGGAAAAATTCATTGAAACCGGATCATGGAATAATGCCAAAGACAAGGGAGTCGCGCAATTAGAGGGCAAAGATTATATTGTTCAAGACGGCGACATAATGCTGATTAAACATGGATAAAACAATATTCTTGCATCTCAAATCTCATAACTCAAATCTCATAACTCATAGCGTTATAGTTTCTTGCAAAAAAAAATATTTATGGTATTATATTAATGAATATTTAACTTAAAAATAAATTTCAAGGAGATAAAAATTACTATGATTATTGGCATTCCAAAAGAAATTAAAGACAACGAAGAAAGGGTGGCTATTGTTCCTGACGGCGTCCTGGCGCTTAAAGCGGCATCTCATCAAGTTTTAGTCCAAAAAAACGCCGGCTTAGGCTCGGGAATTTCAGACGAAGACTTTATTAAAGCCGGCGCGGAAATTATAGACAGCGCAGAAGAAATTTGGAAAACCGCGGACATTATAGTAAAAGTTAAAGAACCAGTAAAGCAAGAATTAGATTTTTTAAAATATTTGAAAGAAAAAATATTATTTACCTACCTGCATTTAAGCGGCGTTGATCCGAAACTTACCGAAGTTCTTCTGGAAAATAAAGTAACGGCAATCGCCTATGAAACAATTGAAGACGAAAAAGGCGGATTGCCTCTTTTGGCTCCAATGTCCGAAGTTGCCGCGGTAATCGGAATTGAAGAAGGAGCGCATTATCTAAAAAAAAGATATAAAGGCAGAGGTCTGACTTTAGGAAAGATTACCGGAGTTGAATCAGCGACAGTAGTGATTGTCGGCGGCGGAGTAGTCGGGACCAAAGCGGCTGAAACCGCAGCCGGTATGGGAAGTAATATAATATTGCTGCAAATTAAAGATCAGAGATTTGATTTCTTGAAATCTCATTTTTCCCAATTTTCCAACGTAAAGATAATTGAATCCAATTCGGACACGTTGGCTGAATACGTGCCGCAAGCGGATTTATTGATAGGCGCGGTTTTAATAAAAGGCGCGACTGCCCCGAAAATTATCACCAAAGAAATGATTGCCAAAATGAAACCCGGCGCGGTTGTGATTGATATTGCCATTGACCAAGGCGGGTGCACAGAATTATCGCGGCCAACCACTCATAGCGATCCCATTTATTATACCGACAATGGCGTAATATTTTATTGCGTCACCAATATGCCCGGACAAGCTGCGCGCCAGTCTACATTCGCCCTTACATCCCAAACACTCCCCTATCTTTTAAAAATTGCGGAAAATCAATCCGACCCGGGATTAAAAAAAGGATTTAACGCGTTTAAGGGATTTATTACTTACGAACAAGTGGCAAAAGATCTGAAAATAACGGAGAAATATAAATCAATCGACGAAGTTTTAAAACAAGAATGATAAAAAATGAAAATCAAAAAAAATTTGAAAAAGTTGTCAGATTGGTGAGAAAAAATTTGGGAAAAGATAACTTTTGCCGAATTGGAATTAGACGACAAAAAAGATGATAATAGCAAAAAGCCGTAACAATACGGCTTTTTTTAGTCCCCGCGGTTAAAAAAGCACTGGCTATTGCCAATTTTTAATTTATAATATAAATTAAAAATGAAAACAACTTAACAATATAATTAATGCCAAAATACCGGGAGGTAAAATGAATAACAGAATAAAAACCGTCTTAGATAAAATCATTTATCCATTTGCTAAAAGATTCATCGCCGGCAATGAACCCGAAGACGCAATTAATGTTACCGAAAAATTGAATAAAAAAGGCGTCGTCGCCATATTAAATTTTTTAGGCGAAGATATCAAAACAACCAGCCAAGCGGCAATAACAAGAAATTTTTATATTCTTTTAATAAGAGCAATTTGGGATAAAAAACTCCAAGCCCGGATTTCCATAAAACCTTCCCAACTCGGACTACAAATAGATCCTGTGGTTTATTTGAACAATTTATTAATAATCGGAAAAGCTGCCATTAAATTCAATATTCCCGTTGAAATAGACATAGAACATTCCAAAGACGTTGAATCAACTGTCAACGCCGCGGCGACATTAAAACATTTGCTTCCCGAATTAGATTTAAGACAGGCGGTTCAAATGAGATTGAAAAGAACGCCAAAAGACATAAAAAAATTAAGCCAAGCCGGAGTGAAAATCCGCCTTTGCAAAGGCGCTTACAAAGACGACGAATCCGCGTTAATTTATGAAAAATTTGTGATATCGCAATATACTAAAATTGCCAGGCAGCTTATTTCAAAAAAAACAAATCCAGCGATTGCCACATTGGATTATGATTTGCTGAAAAAATTTATAAGCAAATGCGAATCGGAAAAATGCGAAATTCAACTGCTTTACGGATTCCAAAAGCGGCTGGCTTACCGGCTGGGACGAAAAAATCTGCCCTGCGCCGTTTATGTCCCATTCGGGACCAATTGGCTTCCTTACGGAATGCGCCGATTTAAATACATACTCAGTAAACTGCCATCAATCATAAAAGACGAAATAATACTATTGTTTGAATAAAAAGGAGAAAAAAATGAAAGAAAAATCAGAAATATCAGAACTAGAAGAGCTAGAAAAAGAATACGAAATTAAAACCAACCATTTATTGTTGTTAATAAGCATTCTTATAAAATGGGGGGCGGAAAAAAACGAACTCTTGGATATAATCAGCAAACACGAACAAAATGAAGAAGTCGTAAATAATAAAATTGTGGAAATTGAAAAAAGCCGGGAATTAACAGAAAAAGAAGCCGTAGCTTTCTATAAAAAAATGCTTTCGTCCCTTGATAAAACGACAAAAAAAGCAAACAAACTACTGATTAAACTTCGCCTGAAAGCGAAGGAAAAATAAATTAAAATGCCGGGAAAATTCTCGGCATTTTTATTTGGGGCGACCGGAAATTTGACTTTTTAACAACTTTATGATATTAATAAATCAACGTTAACAATTTCAAACGTCGCGCAAAACAGAAAGGAGGAATAAATTGAAAATCAAGCAAAGAAGCGGTTTTCGCTTTACCAAAAGAGACGTCGTCGGAACATTAATTCTTATATTCTTGTTATTGGCAATCGGCTGGCTAATGGCTGAAAAAAATTTTTCAGACGCGCTCGGTCCTCAAAAAACTTTTGAAAAATCCGATCGCATCGTATTGGTAAAAATTGTCGCCGATCCGTCATACTTAAATCCGCTTGCGGACTCCTGGGAAGAAAATTCCGAAAAAATATTATATGGCACTTCGGAAAACTTTGAAAAAAATTTTGGCATTAAATTAATTCCATGCGAAAAAGAAATCTGGAAAGATTATTCCCAATACGCAATGATAAAAAATTTTCGCAAAGATATTAAAAATGGCCGTTGCGACACAGCGGTTCTTTTCACAAATAGAATAATCGAGGCCGAGCCGAGCGTTATCGGAATTGTATTCCATCGGCATATTATCGTCAAAAATGAAATTGATATTACGCAAACATTGATTCACGAATTTGGACACATATTTGGCGCCGTACATCGCGATCATAAAGCCGGACTAATTATGAATACTTATGATGACTATAAAAATAAAGAACAAATATGGGACGAATTAAATTGGAGGATAATCATATTCAATAAATACACTAATTTTCATAAATATGATTTCGTTAAGCCCTATTTTAATTTTTAAAATAGGGTTTTTATTTTTTTCTAAATCCTCCGCCACGCAACAAAAAAAATTCTATTTCATTTAATTCCCGCCAGAAATTTTAATAAAAAATCGCGGCTGTCAAAAATCGCGACGCCATTGCCAATAAATAAATTTTATGCCACAATAATATTGAAATTAATAATTTTTACAAAAGGAGTTAGCCGATGAAATCAGGCGGAAATAACGTTCGGCCGCGGTTAACCAATGCCTTATTCAAAGAAATAATTTTCATTTTACAAAATCGCATCAGGCATATTAGAAAAAAACAAGATCTTCGCAACCCTAATGATAAAAAACAAAAATTAGATGGCCTCATTGTTTTTTATCTTAAAGGTGATTACGATAAAACCTGCTCAGAGCCGAACCCTGCGGCAAAAATGCAAAATCCCGATAAAATATTGTCACTCTGCCTAAAAAAAATTATGGCAGATATTTATTTAGACGCATCGCTAAATCCAAATAAAATGGGCAGAATATTAATCCATGAAATCCTGCATTTTTTAATGATATTTGCATGGGAAAAATCAATAGACAGCCTTTCTATACAAATATGGAAAAATTTAAACCCGAAACAAAAAAAATTATAAAATCTTATTTGCCTAAAAAAAGAGGTTAAAAAAAATCCGTAAACAATATTAATAAAACAAAAAGACCCGATTTCGGGTCTTTATTTTTAAAATTATTTTTTCTTTTTCTTGACGGAAATCTTTGAAGATTTTCCGCACTTTCCGCATTTTTTGCAGGAAGATTCGTCTTCTTCTGATTTTTTTCCGCTTTTATTGCCGTTGCCATTTTTGTAAGCCTTAGAATATTTTTCCAGCTTCTCAAAAACAGCTTTGCATATATCTACCCATTTCCGCCCCATTAAAAGCTCCGCCGCTTCTTCTATGCGTTCCACAGAATAAATATGAAATTTCTTATCTTTAACCGCTTTAATTATTTCCGAGTTAAGCATTAAGCCGGAAACATTAGTAGCAGGAATTATTACGCCCTGATTGCCGGTAAATCCTTGAATTTTACAAAGCTTGTAAAATCCTTCAATTTTCTGATTCTGCCCGCCGATTGGTTGAGCGTCGCCGTCGCGCCGCTGGCCGACACGGTGCCTGTGACCTG